>DATGHJ010000341.1:0-2372 GCA_035308085.1 Trinickia sp.
CGAGCGCCTGGCACGCACCGCCCTCGTAGCCCATGACGGCTCGAGCGTGGCCGAAGTCACACTCGATGGAGCTCGCGTGCCTGCCGCTGCGCTGATCGGCGTCGAGGGCGGCGCCTTGCCCCTCGTAGAGGCAGCACGCGAGGTGGCCACCGCGGGCCTGTGCAGCGAAGCGGTCGGAGCGATGGACGCACTGCTCGCGCTGACCCTCTCCTACGTCAAGACGCGCAAGCAGTTCGGCGCACCGATCGGCAGCTTCCAGGCGCTGCAGCACCGCATGGCCGATGTCGCGCTCGAAATCGAGCAGGCGCGCTCGGCGGTGATCAACGCGGCCGCCGCGCTCGACGGCCCGCGCCTCGTGCGCGAACGCGCGCTGTCGGCGGCGAAGGTCACGATCGGCCGAGTCGGCGCGCTCGTCGCGACCGAAGCCGTGCAACTGCACGGCGGCATCGGCATGACCTGGGAGCTGCCGCTCGCCCACTACGCGAAGCGCCTCGTGATGATCGACCACCAGCTCGGCGACGAGGATCACCATCTCGCGCGCTATATCGCGCTTTCGAAACGCTGAGCGCTCGCAGGAAGGGCAAAACAATGGCAACCAACGACAACGTTCACGCACTGCCGCTGCAAGGCATCCGGGTGCTCGACTTCTCGCGCGTGCTCGGATCGCACACCGAGGCGGTGCTGGGCGAGTTGCTGGGGATGTCGGCGGAGCAAGTCGCCAAGCTCAAGGCGGACAAAGTCGTTTGAGACGCTCGGTCTGCCAGTCATGCCGGAATGGCCGCAACCTCAATTCGAAGACTCCGGCGGCGCCGAAGGCCCCGTGCCAACCGTAGCCAGCGCCCCATCCGTCACGTACGGCACGATGCCGAGCGCCCCGATCTTCGCGACCGTATCGCGCGCGCACGCCGCATCGCCCGGCGCGCAATAGTCGATCGACAGCACCGGCAAATGGTACTGCTCACGAATCGTCCGGGCCTGCGCGAGCAGCCACGCGCGGTCCGCCTCGGGCACCTCGACATAGCGTTGACGCGCCTGGTCCCAGCCTTGATACAGCGACTCGAACGCCACCGCATACACGAGATCGTGCACTTGCGGCAGGATTTCGAAGCCGCGGTTGAAGAGCAGCTTCGCCTCCGGATAGCGCGCTTTGATCGCGCGCACGACAGCGATGAGCCCGGCTTGCTGCCGCGCACGCTCCGCATCGGTGCGCGCGAAGAGCTGGTAGGAATCGAGCGTGTCGAGAAAGAAGCCGCGATAGCCGGCATCCCACAGCGGCGCGATCACGTGCTGCACGTAGAACGCGGGCCAGCCCGGATGGCTCTGGTCGATCACGCGCGACGCCCATGCCTCGTTGTGTCCGGCGAGCCAGTGCTTGGGCAGCGCCGCGTAATAGCGGCGCGACAGCAACACTTCGCCGACGCTCGCATACGCGAACCATTCGGTGTGCGGCAGGCGATGCGCGCGCGGCTCGAAGCCGCTGTCCGGCTCGATCACCGCGACGTCGAACGCCGACAATGGCTCGATGGGCGGATGGCTGCCGTAGTAAAGCGCAAACGATTCAAGCGGCCCGGCAGCAGACGTTTGCGCGCCCGCGGAGGTAATCGCGAGCGCCGAGGCGAGACAGGCAAGCAACGATTTGAGCATCGGATAAGGCGACGAAGGGGCCGCGCGCCGCGTCTGAAGTCGAAGAGCGCATATCGTAATGAAGAACAGTGGGCACGCCTAGTCGCACGCCCCAAATAAAAAGAGCCTGAGAACGCGAGTTCCCAGGCTTCAAGACCACCAACGAAAATGATGGTGGAGGAGACAACGTCCTCTCGGAGCGTTGCCGCATCGCCAGCGGCAACGCCCGGAATGCGTTTCTAGATCGCCCAGCCTCCGAGGTAGAAGGCGACCAGCACGGCCGCGATCGCCACCGTGCCGACATTGAGCTTGCGGAATTCGCCGCTCACCACGCGGCCGATCACGAGCGTCGAGAAGCCGAGCATGATGCCCGTCACGATGTTGGCGGTCAGCACGATGAACACGGCGCAGACGAGACCGGACATTGCGTCGACCATGTCATCCATGTGCAGCTTGCTCACGCTGGACAGCATCATGAGACCGACGTACATCAGCGCGGGGGCGGTCGCATACGACGGCACGAGGCCCGCGAGCGGCGAGAAGAACATCACGACCAGGAACAGCAGGCCGACCACTGCGGCGGCGAGACCCGTCTTCGCGCCGGCGGCCACGCCGACCGTCGATTCGATGTAGGCTGCCGCCGGCGCGCCGCCGAGGAAACCGGAGAAGATCGAGCTCAGCGAATCCGCCGTCAGCGCGCGGCCGCCGTTGATGATGCGGCCGTTCTCGTCGAGCTGGCCCGCCTGCCC
>DATGHJ010000342.1:0-4073 GCA_035308085.1 Trinickia sp.
CAATAGCGCGAACACCAGGTCGGCCGTGGTCTCGCTGACTTCGTCCGGCGTGTTCGTGAGCACGATCCCCCGGCGCGTCAGCGCGTCGACATCGAACGCGTCGTACCCGGCGGAGATCGTCGAAGCCGCTTCCAGCAGTGGCGCCGCGTCGAGCAGCGCGGAGGTGATTTTCAACGTGTTGCCCATGATGCCGTGCGCGGTACGCAGCGCGTCGACGAACAGAGCTCGATTGGCTTCGTTGACATGTTCGAACACCGTCACATCGAAGCGGGCGCGCAAGCCTTCGAGAACGTCCTCCGGCACCGCGCGGTACAGCACAACTCGCTTTCTCATGAAACTTTCCTTCCCAAACTGGCATCGCCGCCCCGCGACGACGGCTGACTTGCGGCTCACTATAAAAGCAGTTAACATGGGCGTCAATGATTATTGATAATCGTATTGATGACATCATGGACAATAAATCGGATCGACGTGGACTGAAGAAAGGCCTCACCAACTACGGTGACGAAGGCTTTTCGCTGTTCTTGCGCAAGGCTTTCATCAAGGGTGCCGGCTACACCGACGACGCGCTGTCGCGGCCCATTGTCGGCATCGCGAACACGGGCAGCGCGTACAACCCGTGCCATGGCAACGCGCCTCAACTGATCGAGGCGATCAAGCGCGGGGTGATGCTCGCGGGCGGCTTGCCTATCGAGTTCCCGACGATCTCGATTGCGGAAAGTTTTTCGCATCCGACGAGCATGTACTTGCGCAATCTGATGTCCATGGACACCGAAGAAATGATCCGGGCGCAACCGATGGATTCCGTCGTACTGATAGGCGGTTGCGACAAGACGGTCCCCGCGCAATTGATGGGCGCGGCCGCAGCGGGGGTACCGGCGATTCAGCTCGTCACGGGAGCTATGCTGACCGGTTCCCATCGCGGCGAGCGCGTAGGCGCATGCACCGATTGCCGCCGCTTCTGGGCGAACTTTCGCGGCGAGGAAATCGACGCGCAGGAAATCGACGAGGTCAACAACCAGCTCGTCGCGACCGTCGGCACGTGCTCCGTGATGGGCACCGCGAGCACGATGGCTTGTATCGCCGAAGCACTCGGCATCATGTTGCCGGGCGGCGCGAGCGCCCCTGCCGTGACGGCCGACCGCATCCGCATCGCCGAGCGCACCGGTGCGACGGCGGTCGCCATGATCGAGCAGCAGCTGACCCCCGAGCGCATCCTGACACCCGATGCGTTCGAAAACGCGTTACGCGTGTTGCTTGCAATCGGCGGATCGACCAACGGCATCATTCACCTGACCGCGATCGCCGGGCGTCTCGGGGTGCAGGTCGACCTCGACGAAGTAGACCGGATGGCTCGCGAAACGCCGGTGCTGGTCGATCTCAAGCCCTCCGGCAGGCACTACATGGAGGATCTGCACAAAGCCGGCGGCCTCACCACGGTGCTACGCGAACTCCGGTCGCTTTTGCATCTCGACGCATTGACGGTCACCGGCAGAACGCTCGGCGAGGAGCTCGACTCGGCGCCGGCAAGCTTTGCGCAAGACGTGGTGCGCCCGCTCGGCAAGCCGATCTTTCCGCAAGGCGGGATTGCCGTGCTGCACGGCAATCTGGCGCCCGGCGGCGCGATCATCAAACAGTCGGCGGCCAACCCTTCACTGATGGAGCATGAAGCACGCGCCGTCGTGTTCGAAGATGCGGAAGATCTCGCCCGGCGCATCGACGACCCCGAGCTCGACGTCACGGCCGACGATGTGCTCGTGCTAAAGGGTATCGGGCCGATCGGCGCTCCCGGCATGCCGGAAGCAGGCTACATTCCGATCCCCAAGAAGCTCGCGAAGCTTGGGGTAAAGGACATGGTTCGCGTATCCGACGGCCGCATGAGCGGCACTGCCGCGGGGACGATCGTGCTGCATGTGACGCCGGAGTCAGCGGCGGGTGGCCCGCTCGCGCTCGTGCGCAGCGGCGACCGCATCCGCTTGAGCGTCGCCAAGCGCTCAATCGACGTGCTGGTCAGTGACGACGAGCTCCAGCGTCGCGCCCAAGCGCTCGCGCCACGCGTCACGGATCCCGACGTGCGAGGCTATCGCAAGCTGTTCCTGACATCGATCACCCAGGCCGACCGCGGCTGCGACTTCGACTTCCTGGCAGCGTCCGAAGCCAGGGCAAAGGTGCCGAAACCGCGTGGTTGAGCGCGGCGCTCGACGTGCCCTGCCGGTCCCGGCGGGCGGCGATCCGGAAGCAACATTGTCTATATACTGCTGGGCTCTTACGAGAAATATGGGGTGTCAACTCCAACCCGTCGACATGAAAAGCGCCACGACTACCCAGCGATCCGCCGCGCCAGTACGCGCCACCGTGCGGGACCGCGACATCGACACGACTGTCGAGCGTGTAACCGACGCGCTCGAGGAGGAGATCGTTCTCGGCGTGCTCCATCCGCGCGAACGGCTCGTGGAAGATGACCTCTGCGAGCGCTTCGTATTGAAGCGCCACGTCGCGCGGCTGGTGCTCGCGGAGCTCGAGCAGCGCGGCCTCGTCGAACGCCGCAAGAATGTCGGCGCGCTCGTCAAGTCCTACACGCCGCGGGAAGTGATGGAGCTGTATGCGGTCCGCGAAATCCTCGAGACGAATGCCGCACAGCGCATCGCACTGCCCGTTGCGGCTGAGCCGCTCGCCGAGCTCGTCGAAATCCAGAAGGTTCACGATGCGGCGGCGCGGGCCGGCGACCTGCGTTCGGTGTTTCGTTCGAACATGGCGTTTCACCGCGCGCTGTTTGCGTTATCGGACAATCAAGCGCTGACCGAAGCCATTCGCGAGTACGAACGCCGCACGCATGCGATCCGCTCAGCTTCGATGCTTTTTCCGCACTATGTCGAAAAAGCGCGTACCGAGCACCACGAGATTCTCGAAGCGCTCGCAGGCCATGACCAGGCGAGACTCGTCGAACTGTGCCGCGAACATCTGGTACCGGCACGCGACGCTTACCTTGACACTTATCACCGCCGGGTTGGCGCGGCCGGAGGCGCCGATACCGGCCGCTAGGCTGGCGTAGCGCACGATAGGCGCGCCACACATGCCGTCGAAGAGACTTCCATTGATCTAGCCGCAGCGGGTGCAGCCCCCGCTGCATCGACCCTCAATTAGGAGAACTGACATGACTCGAGTGTTAATCACCGGTGCCGCCGGTCAAATCGGCCGCGTGTTGCGACAAGGACTGAAAGGCCGATACCCGCTGATCAGGCTCGCCGACATCGCAGCTCAGCGGCCCGCGGACGCCAGCGAGGAAGTCGTCAAAGTCGATATCACGGATCCGGCACAGCTCGTCGACGCGATGGAGGGCATCGACTGCGTGGTCCATCTCGCCGGTATTCCTGATGAAGACACGTGGGACCGCATCCACCGGATGAACATAGAAGGCTGCTATAACGTGTTCGAAGCAGCGCGCGTGGCCGGCGTGAAGCGCGTCATATTCGCGAGCTCGAATCATGCGGTCGGGTTCCACCGCCGCGACCGCATGATCGACGATGAAGTCACGCCCCGTCCCGACAGCCGCTATGGGTTGTCGAAGGTCTTCGGCGAGGCGCTCGGACGCCTGTATGCCGACAAGTACGGACTTTCGGTCGCTTGTCTGCGAATCGGCTCGTTTCGTCCTGACGACAAGCCAACCGTTCCCCGTCACCTCTTCACCTGGATCAGCCATCGCGATACCGTGCAGCTCGTGCGCCGCGCGATCGACCACCCGAACTATCATTTCGTCGTCGCGTATGGGGTCTCCGACAATGCGCGCAACCGCTGGGACAACTCGAACGCACGCTTCCTCGGCTACCGCCCGGAGGATGACGCGGAGCGATTCGCAGACGAAGTCCTTTCCTCCGGCGCTCGCGAAGACGAGCGTGAAGCGCTGCTCCATGGCGGCTTCGGCTGCCTCGTGGAATTCGCCGGACGGCTTGAGGATATCGAGTAGCAGCCGCGCTAACCTTACTAGCCTTCCAACAGCGCCATCAACACCTCGACCGTGCGCGCCGTCGCCCCGCTATGCCGCGCCGCGAACGCGGAGGCCGCGGCCGCCATGG
>DATGHJ010000343.1:0-2340 GCA_035308085.1 Trinickia sp.
CGAAGCGATGCTGCCGGGCGAATTGTTCGTCCGGGGTTCGACGGCCCGATAAGCACGATGGGCGCGCCGCCACGCGCGCTTTTTAGCGACGGTTTAATCGATCGATGTGCCGATCGCCGCATCGACACACTTATCAACGACAAGGACGTTCATGGTTGCACCGCTTACGCTCATTTGCCTCGCGATCGCGACGCTCTTCGTCGCGGCCTTGCCCGTCGTGCTCTATTGGCGGCTGCGGCGGCCGTTGGCGCTCGACAAGCGCTACGCGATCACCGGCATCGCGGTGTTCGCACTGTTCGCGATGGTGATCGAGCGCGGGCTCAACGCCTATCTGCTGAGCCGCAATCCGATGACGGCGATGTGGCTCATGAACCCGGTCGTGTTCGTTGCCTATGGCGCGCTCATCGCTGGCGTCTGCGAGGAGACGGGGCGCTGGCTCGGCATGCGCTGGCTCATCAAGAAGAGCGGCGCGGTGCCGGGGTCGGACAGCCCGGCGCTCAGCTACGGCCTGGGTCACGGCGGGGCGGAGGCTTGGCTCGTCGGCGTGATGGTGCAACTGCAATGGATCGTGTACGCGCTGCTCGCGAGCCACGGCCAGCTCGATCCCGGCATGACGAACCTGCCGGACGAAACGGTGCTGCGGATTCACCTGTTGCTGTCGACGCTGTCGGTGCCGATGGCGTTGATCTTCGTGCTGGAACGCACGGCGGCGCTCGTGTTTCAGATCGGCCTGTCGGTGCTGATGTGGCGGGGCCTGCGGGCCGGCTGGCGCGGCATCCTGCCGCTCGCGGTCGTCGTGCACGCGCTGATCGACGTGCCTGCGGCGCTGTTTCAGGCGGGCAAGCTGCCGCTCGTCGCGGTGGACGGCGCCTACGCGCTGGCCGCGATCGTCGTGGCCGGCGTGCTGATCAAGATATACCGGGGGCCGGCGCAGGGCGATGCGGGCGCGGCGGCGAAGGCGGTTTGACGCGTGCTCCGACTCGCAATCAACCGAACACTCAAGCGATTACGAAGACGACGATGGAAGCCTATCAATACGAATGCGCGAGCGCGGACTTCGAGGAACTGGCGCGCGTCGTCAGCGACCTGTTTCCCGAGCAGACGCGCTTTGTCGAGCAGCCCGCTGCCGACGGCACACCGGCGTTGTCGATCCAATGGGTCGCGATGCGCTTCGGCTCGACGGCCAAGCGCATCGCGCTGGAAGTGCGCTTCGCACCGGCCGCGCTCGCGCGCTATCGCGCGACGCCGCCGCGCGCGCGTGGCCGCAGCTTCGCGGTGCTGCGCGCGTACGTGGAAGCGATGCTCGGCTCGCTCGAAGAGCAGTATGCGGAAGGCAAAGCGGTACCGCGCGAAGTGACGATCGAACTCGCGGACGAGTTCGCTTGACGCTCAAGACAACGCGCGTGCGTTGCCGCACGACGCACTCAATTCACCACTAATCGGCGCGCCGATAAACCTTCGCGAAGCGCTGGGCCTGCACCACGCCATAGTCGCCGGGCGCATACTGCGTGACCCAATCGCCCGCGGTGCCGCGCAGCACATCACCCGCGGCCGAGCGAGCGATCGAGAACGGCGCATCCATCTGCTTGGCGAGCACCGCCGACGGACGATTGCGATAAGCGCCGGGTTCGCCATGCGCGAGCGAAGGCGCGGCAGGCAGGTACTTCGCATCGAAGCGCTCGCGCGAGACCACCCAGCGGTCGCCGGTCGAGCCTGTGATCAGCGCGTCGCCGCGCGCGTAGCGGTTGGGTCCTTCGAGGCTCATCAATTCGCCCTCGCCGGAAGCGAATTCGACGGCGACGGTTTCGTCCTTGATATAGCGCTGCGCAGCGGGATCGTGGCGCAAGTCGACGTCTTTCAGTTCGATCATCGGAAATGGAAGTAAGCGGAGAGTGATGGGGCGAGAGATTAGCGCGAAAGCTTACCGCATGCGCAGTTCCGAAAAAATCCGCGAAAAAAATCCGCAGAATTTCCGATCGGCCAAGCGCTTGCAACCGGCCGTCGGTGACGGGGACGCACTCGCGGTATGATGCGCGCTCCCGCTCCGACGGCCCGCGCTTGCGCTGCCTTTCATCGCCTTTCGCGGCGAAAGGCGTCATCAAGCGCGCGGCGACGATCGAAGCCCTGAAACCGCGACGGTCGCTGCGCAACCTACCGATGGTCCACCTCAATCTGTCCGATGGCATTCTGAGCCCGAGCCTGCAGGGGCTCGGCGTTCCCGCCTTGCTGGGCGTGCTTGCCGCGCTGGTGCTCGGCGGCATGGTCAAAGGCATCGTCAGCATCGGCGTGCCGCTCGTCGCGATGCCGATCTTGAGTCAATTCCTGCCGATCAAAGACGCG
>DATGHJ010000344.1:0-4083 GCA_035308085.1 Trinickia sp.
CGAGCTTGTCCTTCACTTCGTTCCAGAGCGCGGCCTTGGTCAGCGCCCACTCAACGCGGTCATCCATTTCCGGGCGCGAGAGCTTCTCGAACATCTTCACACCGAACGCGATGTTGTCGTAGATCGACATCGGGAACGGCGTCGGCTTCTGGAACACCATGCCAATGCGCGCGCGCAACAGCGAGATGTCCTTTTTGTACGTGAGCAGGTTCTCGCCGTCCATCAGGATCTCGCCCTCGGCGCGCTGCTCGGGATAGAGCGCGTACATCTTGTTGAAGGTGCGCAGCAGCGTGGACTTGCCGCAGCCCGACGGGCCGATGAACGCCGTCACCTTCCCTTCCGGAATGTGCAGGTTGATGTTCTTCAGCGCGTGGTACTTGCCGTAGAAGAAGTTCAAGTTGTTGACTTCGATCTTCGGCGTGATCGGTGCAAGCGGACGGCCGTGGGTCGCGGTGTCGAAACCGGCCGGCGCCGTGGCGCGCTCGATGGGGTTCAGGTGGCTCTCTGCCATATTCATCGGATTGCTCCGCCGTTACTTATTCGAAAACATTACGCGCGCGACGATGTTCAAGCCGAGCACACCCAATGTAATGAGGAACACACCCGCCCACGCGAGCGACTGCCACTGCGCGAACGGACTCATTGCGAACTTGTAGATCGTGACAGGCAGGTTCGCGATCGGCTGATTCATGTTCAGCGAGAAGAACTGATTCGACAGCGCCGTGAAAAGTAGCGGCGCCGTTTCACCGGCGATACGCGCGATCGCGAGCAGCACGCCCGTCACGATGCCGCCCACCGACGCCTTCAGCGTAATCGACAGAATCATCTTCCACTTCCGCGTGCCGAGCGCGAACGCCGCTTCGCGCAGCGCGTTCGGCACGAGCTTCAGCATGTTCTCGGTCGTGCGGATCACGATCGGAATCTGCAGCAGCGCGAGCGCGATCACGCCGGCCCAGCCGCTGAAGTTACCCATCTTCGCCACGACGATCGCATACACGAACAGGCCGACGACGATCGACGGCGCCGACAGCAGGATGTCGTTGATGAAGCGCGTGATTTGCGCGAGCCAGCCCTTCTGCCCGTATTCGGCGAGGTAGACGCCGGCGAGGATGCCGATCGGCGTGCCGACGACCGTCGCGAGCACGACGAGCATCAAGCTGCCGACAATCGCGTTCGCGAGACCACCGCCATCGGTGTTCGGCGGCGGCGTCGACTGCGTGAAGAGCTCGATCGACAGACCGCCGACACCGAGGCGCAGCGTCGTGTACAGAATCCACACGAGCCAGATGAGGCCGAAGGCCATCGCCGCGAGCGACATCGTGAGCGCGACCGCATTGGTCGCGCGGCGGCGCTTCTGCAAGCGGTTGCGCACCGCTTCGAGTTGTTCCGGGCTCGCCGAGCCCGGCATGTTCATGGACGGCCGGCTCATTTCGCGCCCTCGCTCTTTTCGAGGCGCAGAAGCATCAGCTTCGAGATCGCCAGCACGATGAACGTAATCACGAACAGGATCAGGCCGAGTTCCATCAGCGCGGACGTATGAAGGCCTGGGCTCGCTTCCGCGAATTCGTTCGCGAGCGCCGAGGTGATGCTGTTGCCGGGCGAGAACAGCGACACGTTGTCGAGCAGGTTCGTGTTGCCGATCACGAACGTGACCGCCATCGTCTCGCCGAGCGCGCGGCCGAGGCCGAGCATCACGCCGCCGATCACACCGCTCTTCGTGAACGGCAGCACGATCTTCCACATCACTTCCCAGGTCGTGCAACCGATTCCATATGCCGACTCCTTCAGGAGCACCGGCGTCACTTCGAACACGTCGCGCATCACCGAGGCGATGTACGGAATGATCATGATCGCGAGGATCACGCCCGCGCACAGCATGCCGATGCCGATCGGCGGGCCCTGAAAGAGCGCGCCCAAAAACGGAATCGGGCCGAGCACGTTGCCGATCGGCTTTTCGAAGTACTCGGCGAAGATCGGCGCGAACACGAGCAAGCCCCACATGCCGTACACGATCGACGGAATCGCCGCGAGCAGTTCGATGGCGATGCCGAGCGGACGGCGCAGCCAGGCGGGAGAGAGTTCGGTCAGAAAGAGCGCGATGCCGAAGCTGACGGGCACCGCGATGATGAGCGCAATGAGCGACGTGGCAATCGTGCCGTAGATGGGCACGAGCGCGCCGAAGGTTTCGCTGGGGGGATCCCAGTCCGACGTCCACAGGAAGGCGAGGCCGAATTTGTGGATGGTCGGCAGCGACGCAACGAACAGCGACACGATGATGCCGCCGAGCAGCAGCAAGGTCACGATCGCCGAAAGTCGGGTAAGTCCGCCGAAGATGACGTCGCCGGCGGGGCTTGGCGCGCGCTGCCCCCCCTGGCTGGCGGGTGGCGTCGACGCGAGGTTAATGTCGGACATTTGACCTTTTTCCTGATGCCGCGCGTCACGTACCGCGCGACCGATGCCGCAAGCCGCCCAGCCTCTTTCGAGGGCTGGGCGGCGGATCACGATGCGCCGCGGTGCCGGTTCAACTGGCGCCGCGGCTGGCCGAAAGCCTTTTATTACTCAGCAACTGCCTTGCCGGAAGCGTCCTTGACCTTCGCCTTCCATTGCGCGCGGATTTCCGACACGACCGATTCCGGCAGCGGGATGTAGTCGAGATCGCTCGCGGCTTGCGTGCCGTTCTTGAACGCCCAGTCGAAGAACTTCAGCGTTTCCGTGCCCTCAGCCGGCTTGTCCTGCGTCGTGTGCAGCAGCACGAACGTCGCGCCGACGACCGGCCATGCGTCCTTGCCCGGCTCGTTCGTCAGGATCTGGTAGAACGACTTCTTCCAGTCCGCGCCAGCAGCGGCAGCCTTGAAGGTCTCCGTGTCCGGCTGAACCACGGCGCCGGTCTCGTTCTTCATTGCCGTGTAGACCATTTTGTTCTGCTTCGCGTAGGCCCACTCGACGTAGCCGATTGCGCCCGGCAGACGCTGCACGAAGGCAGCAACGCCGTCGTTGCCCTTGCCGCCCGTGCCCGTCGGCCAGCTGACCGTCGTGCCTTCGCCGACCTTCGCCTTCCACTCGGGGTTCACCTTCGACAGGTAGTTCGTCCAGATGAACGACGTGCCCGAGCCGTCGGCGCGGCGGACCACGGCGACGTCGGTGTCAGGCAGCTTGACACCCGGGTTCAGCGCAGCGATCGCCGGGTCGTTCCACTTCTTGATCTTGCCCAGGTAGATGTCGCCGAGCACCGGGCCCG
The DNA here is from genome assembly GCA_035308085.1 of Trinickia sp. GTDB lineage: Bacteria > Pseudomonadota > Gammaproteobacteria > Burkholderiales > Burkholderiaceae > Trinickia_A. The sequence continues at coordinate 3,239 of DATGHJ010000344.1, forward strand.
ACAGCACGAGCTGGCCCGGCTTGATACCCGGCAGGTTAATAGCCGCCACCACGCCGCCGACGACCGTCGGGAACTGGAACAAGCCGTCCTTGGCCAGTTCGTCGTCCTTCAGCGGCGCGTCCGAGCCGGCGAAGTCAACGGTCTTCGCGTTGATTTGCTTGATACCGCCCGACGAACCGATGCCTTGGTAGTTGACCTTGCCGCCACCCGACTTCTGGTAGGCGTCGGCCCACTTCGTGTAGATCGGTGCTGCGAAGGTGCTGCCCGCGCCGGTGATGTCGGTGGCATGCGCTGCGATCGCGAAGAGCGCGCTAGCCAAGCCAGCAAACGCGGTTTGCATCAATTTCATGAGACAACCTCCAGGTGGTGTGAGCGGTAATTTGCGACACCGCGAAGGTTAGGGCCTCTCCGTGACAGTAATATGACTATCGATGAAGAATCTGTGACAGAAACTTTACCGACATGAAAGGAAAATGGCGGATGTTAGGATGGCGTAAGGCGAAGTTAAGCTCTGTCTGTAGAGACTAAACGAAAAATCGCTGGGCGGGAAATGTGACAATCCCAAAGACGGGATTTTATATAGACAAGGTTTTGTCCGTTTGCGCATGGATCGCGTGACACAGACAGACACGGCTTGCAAAAAAAGCCAATGAGCAGATGAAAGCTTTTTAGGGTCGGGGTGCGACATGTTGCCACACCCCGACCCGGTTCACCGCCTTCTCGCAAGCGCGAGCGCCGGTCAGGCCGCGACTTCCTTCACCACGCGCGCAATGCTTTCCGCGTGCTGCAGCGCGTCCGGAGCACGCTCGGCCTCCACCATCACGCGCAGTACCGGCTCCGTGCCC
>DATGHJ010000345.1:0-4308 GCA_035308085.1 Trinickia sp.
TGCGCGCTCCGGTGCTGGCTCGTGGTCTCGCGCACGCGCTCGCTCATGTGCCCGCTCATGTGCCCGCTCATGTGCCCTGTAAGGCAGCGGCACGCGCGCCGTGACGACCGTATGCCCGGCCTGCGATACGAGCGACAGCCCGCCCGAAAGCGTTTCGAGCCGCTCACGCATGTTGCGCAGCCCGATGCCGCCGCACGCCTCGGCCTGGGCGCGCTCGACGTCGAAGCCGCAGCCGTTGTCTGCGATCGACAGCGTGACGGCGCGCGCCGAGACTTCGAGCGACAGCGCCGCGCGCGTGGCCTGCGCGTGGCGCACGATGTTGTTGAGCGCCTCCTGCGCGATGCGAAAGAGGGCGGTGTTGACCGCATCGGGCAACGCGCCCGTGTTCGTGTGGGCGACCTGAGTGAAGCCGATCTCGATGCCTGTTTCCTCGCCGAGCTCGCGTGTCAGTTGTTCGAGCGCGGCGGCGAGGCCGAGGTCGTCGAGCATCGCGGGGCGCAGCGCGTGCGAGATGCGGCGCACTTCGCGAAGGGTGTCGGAGAGGCGCGCGAGGCTCGTCGTCAGCGCGGCTTCGGCGGCGGGTACGCGCGCGCCGGGGCTCGAGGTGCGCTCGAAACGCGCGAGCGCCGATTCGAGCAGCAGCTTGATCGACACCATCATCTGGCTGATACCGTCGTGCAGCTCGCGTGACAGCCGCGCCCGTTCGTTCTCCTGCGATTCGACGACCTGCTGCGCGAGCTGCTTCAGCTTCGCGTCGGCGCTGCGCGATTCGCTGACGTTGACGACGAGCGCGCACAACGCGATCACGCCGAAACCCGCGAGCGCGATTGCGCCGATCCACATCATCGTGTGCTCGATGTTGGCCGAGGCGCGCTCATCGATGTGCGCGAGTGTCGTGTTCACGTCGTCGAGATAGATGCCCGTGCCGATCATCCAGCCCCAGCGCGGCAGCGGCACGACGTAGCCGAGCTTCGCTTCGAGGCGTTTCGTGGACGGCCGGTGCCAGACGTAGCGCACATAGCCGCCACCGCGCGCCGCCGCCGCGATCAACTGCTGAATCGTCAACGACCCTTCAGGATCGCGCAGCGACCACCAGTTATGGCCGACGAGGTTCGGCTCGCGCGGATGCATCAACGAGTCGCCGTGCATGTCGTAGACGAAGAAGTAGCCGTCCTGGCCGAAATCCATTTTCTCCAGCATCGCGAGCGCTTGCTGACGCCGCATTTCGTCGTCGCGCGCGTTCTCGCCGCTCGCGTTGTAGAGCGGTGCGATCGCGCTCGTCGCGAGATCGACATAGTGCTTGAGCTCGACCTCCTTGCTCGACAGGTAGGCGGTCTGCATCGTCGCGTGCTGCGTCTGCGCCAGCGCCGTGGCCTGCTGGCGTACGCCGAACTCGATGCCGGCGATCGCGACCAGGAAGGGCACGATCGCGAGCGCGAAGATCTTCGTCTTGAGATTCATGGCTGGCTTCGATTCGTGAACTCACGAACGTGTCGGCTACGTAGTTTTACGTAGTGGGCTTAAGTATTTGTGCGCTTGTGACGCCTACATCGAAAGTGAATACTACATCGCCATGACATGGCCTATGCATTGTGCATCGCGCTTGACCAGCGCGTGATTTCGCCATACCGGCGCCTCACGCCGACTTCTCATAATAATTTGGGAGACTGAATGAACCACCCCCACGCTCACATTCATTCACTGTCGACCGGAGTTAGCGCTTTAGCGGTTACTCCGGTCCCATGCAAAGCTGCCCTCGAGCGGGCGGAACCGGCGCCCGAAGGAAGTCCCCCGCCCCGCAGGAAGTCCCCTTGGGGGATTGCTGGACGGAGGGCATCATGAATCGTGCTTCCCGATGTTTGATCTGGATCGCGGTCGCGCTATTGGGCGCGTTTGCGTTCGGCACCATCGCGCTGGCGCACGGCGAGCGAGTCAGCGCCCTGTGGGTCGTGATCGCCGCGGTGTGCGTCTATTCGATCGCGTATCGCTTCTACAGCCGCTTCATCGCGAGCAAGGTGCTGCAGCTCGACGGACTGCGCATGACGCCCGCCGTCAAGCACAACGACGGCCTCGACTACGTGCCGACCAACAAGTACGTGCTGTTCGGCCATCACTTCGCCGCGATCGCCGGCGCCGGACCGCTCGTCGGCCCGGTGCTCGCCGCGCAGATGGGCTATACGCCCGGCATGCTGTGGATTCTCGCGGGCGTCGTGTTCGCGGGTGCCGTGCAGGACTTCGTCGTGCTGTTCATCTCGTCGCGCCGCGACGGCCGTTCGCTCGGCGACCTCGTCAAGATGGAACTCGGCACCGTGCCCGGCGTGATCGCGCTGTTCGGCGCGTTCCTCATCATGGTGATCATTCTCGCGGTGCTCGCGCTGATCGTCGTGAAGGCGCTGACCAATTCGCCGTGGGGCACGTTCACGGTTGCCGCGACGATTCCGATCGCGCTGTTCATGGGCGTCTACACGCGCTACATCCGGCCGGGCCGCATCGGCGAGGTGTCGATCATCGGTTTCGTGCTGCTGATGGCGTCGATCGTCTATGGCCAGCATGTGCACGATTCGCCGACGCTCGCCGCCTGGTTCACGTTCAACGGCACGCAGCTCACGTGGATTCTGATCGGCTACGGCTTCGTCGCTTCGGTGCTGCCGATTTGGCTGCTGCTCGCGCCGCGCGATTATCTTTCGACGTTCCTGAAGATCGGCACGATTTTGGGGCTCGCGATCGGCATTCTCGTCGTCGCGCCGGAGCTGAAGATGCCCGCGCTGACGAAGTTCGTCGACGGCACCGGTCCGGTCTGGTCGGGCAACCTGTTCCCGTTCTTGTTCATCACGATTGCGTGCGGCGCGGTGTCGGGCTTCCACGCGCTGATCTCGTCGGGCACGACGCCCAAGCTGCTCGACAACGAAACCAACGCGCGCTTCATCGGCTACGGCGCGATGCTGATGGAATCGTTCGTCGCGATCATGGCACTGGTGGCCGCTTGCGTGATCGAGCCGGGTATCTACTTCGCGATGAATGCGCCCGCAGCGGTGCTCGGCACGACGCCGGAAGCGGTCGCGCATACCGTATCGAGCTGGGGCTTCCTGCTGACGCCGGACATGCTGACCTCGACCGCGAAGGCCGTTGGCGAAACGACGATCATCGCGCGCGCCGGCGGCGCGCCGACGCTCGCGGTCGGCATGGCGCACATCCTGCATCAGGTGATCGGCGGCGAAGCGATGATGGCGTTCTGGTATCACTTCGCGATTCTGTTCGAAGCGCTCTTTATCTTGACGGCGGTCGATGCGGGTACGCGCGCGGGACGTTTTATGCTGCAAGACCTGCTCGGCACGTTCCATCCGGCCTTGAAGCGCACCGATTCGCTGGCGGCGAACCTTGTGGCGACCGCGTTGTGCGTCGCGGCGTGGGGCTACTTTCTGTATCAAGGCGTGGTCGATCCGCTCGGCGGCATCAACACGCTGTGGCTGTTGTTCGGCATCTCGAATCAGATGCTGGCTGCGATCGCGCTGACGCTTGGCACGGTGGTGCTGTTCAAGATGAAGCGCGACCGTTTCGCCTGGGTCACGCTGGTGCCGACGGTGTGGCTGCTGCTCTGCACGCTGACGGCAGGCTGGCAGAAGATCTTCGACGCGAATCCGAAGGTCGGCTTCCTGGCTCACGCGGCGAAGCTCTCGTTGGCCGCCGATGCAGGCAAGGTCGTGGCGCCTGCGAAGTCGATCGGGCAGATGCACCGCGTCATCTTCAACGACTACATCGATGCGGCGCTCGCCGGCGTCTTTATCTTCGTCGTGTTGAGCATGGTGGTGTATGGCGTCCTTGCGGTGGTGCGCGCTCGCCGTGCCGCTCGCCCGACGTCGTGCGAGACGCCGTTCGAAGCGATCCCTGCAAGTCAGGCAGGCGTGACGGTTCAATGAGCTGAGGCCCGCGATGTTTTCCAATCTGAGCGAAGTGCGCAACGCGGGCCGGTATCTCGGGCAGGCGCTGCGGCTGATGGTCGGCCTACCCGACTACGACACCTACGTCGCGCACATGCGGGCGACGCATCCGGATCGGCCAGTGATGACCTATGAGGCGTTTTTTCGGGAGCGGCAGAACGCCCGCTATGGAACGGGGGCGGGGAAGTGCTGCTGACGCGCTGACGTGCGCACCGAAGACCCGTGCCTTCGGTGCGCGGATTCGTCCGGCGCGCGGCGCGCTACGCTCGTTTGCGGAGCACAAACCCCTCGTAGCCGTTGTCGGCGACCGAGTCGCACCGCTCGCGATAGGCTGCGACTCCGCCCGCGTATGGCAAGAAGACCCGCGGTT
>DATGHJ010000346.1:0-13436 GCA_035308085.1 Trinickia sp.
AGCCGGTGTCCACTTCGGTCACCAAACGCGCTTCTGGAACCCCAAGATGGCCCCGTACATCTTCGGTCATCGCAACAAGATTCACATCATCAACCTCGAAAAGACCCTGCCGCTCTACAACGACGCGCTGAAGTACGTGCGCCAGTTGGCAGCGAACCGCGGCACGATTCTTTTCGTCGGCACGAAGCGCCAGTCGCGCGACACCATCGCGCAGGAAGCAGCGCGCGCAGGCATGCCGTTCGTCAACGCCCGCTGGCTCGGCGGCATGATGACCAACTTCAAGACGCTGAAGGTTTCGATCAAGCGCCTGAAGGACATGGAAGCGGCCGTGGAAGCGGGCGAACTCGAGCGCATGAGCAAGAAGGAAGCGCTGTTGTTCGAACGCGAAATCGCCAAGCTGCAAAAGTCGATCGGTGGCGTGAAAGACATGGGCGGCATTCCTGACGCGATCTTCGTCGTCGACGTCGGCTATCACAAGATTGCCGTTACCGAAGCGAACAAGCTCGGCGTGCCGGTCATCGCCGTGGTCGACACGAATCACTCGCCGGAAGGCATCGACTACGTGATCCCGGGCAACGACGACGCGAGCAAGGCCGTTGCGCTCTACGCGCAAGGCGTGGCTGACGCGATCCTCGAAGGTCGTGCGAACGCCGTGAACGAAGTGGTCCAGGCTGTGCGCGGTAACGACGGCGACGAGTTCGTCGAGGTCAACGGGGAAGCGTAAAGCTGCCCCGCGGCCGGCAAAAAAAGGGGGCTCTCCATAGGCCCCCTTTTTTTAAGTTTCGGCCGGCCCGTCTGGGCTGGCTCATTCGGGCTGGCCCAGACGGGCCGGCCAAAGCGGTGAGTGCGTCTTAATCGACGCATGCCGGAAACAAATTCCTGCCGTGCGCGTCGAAAGCGCGTCGGCGTGTGACAGACAAGACTCAAGGAGCTGATGATGGCGGCAATTACCGCAAGCATGGTTGCAGAACTGCGCGCGAAGACCGACGCGCCGATGATGGAATGCAAGAAGGCGCTGACGGAAGCCGACGGCGACCTGGCGCGCGCTGAAGAGCTGCTGCGCGTGAAGCTCGGCAACAAGGCGAGCAAGGCAGCGTCGCGTGTAACGGCTGAAGGCGTCGTCGCGTCGTTCATCGGCGGTAACGCTGGCGCGGTCGTCGAGTTGAACTGCGAAACCGACTTCGTCGCGAAGAACGACGATTTCCTCGCGTTCGCGAAGACCGTGGCCGAACTGATCGCCACGCAGAACCCGGCCGACGTGGCCGCGCTGTCGGCGCTGCCGCTCGAAGGATCGACGGTCGACGCCGTGCGCCTCGCGCTCGTCGGCAAGATCGGCGAAAACCTGTCGATCCGCCGTTTCGAGCGCTTCGAAACGCCGAACAAGATCGCCGCTTACCTGCACGGCACGCGCATCGGCGTGCTCGTCGAGTACACGGGCGCGGACGAGCAAGTCGGCAAGGACGTCGCCATGCACATCGCCGCGATGAAGCCGGTCTCGCTGTCGTCCGACGACGTGCCGGCCGAGCTGATCGCCAAGGAGCGCAGCATCGCCGAGCAGAAGGCCGCCGAATCGGGCAAGCCCGCTGAAATCATCGCGAAGATGGTCGAAGGCAGCGTGCAGAAGTACCTGAAGGAAGTGTCGCTGCTGAACCAGCCGTTCGTGAAGAACGACAAGCAGACGATCGAGCAGATGCTGAAGGCCGCGGGCACGACGGTCCAGAAGTTCGCGCTCTTCGTCGTCGGCGAAGGCATCGAGAAGCGCCAAGACGACTTCGCCGCCGAAGTGGCCGCGCAAGTCGCCGCAGCGAAGCAGTCGTAAGCACGAGCATTACGTGGTACCCGTGGCGGGTGAAAACATCCGCCGCGGCCGGGAAGCACCGCCGGGCCTGGCGGGTCAGCTCGAGTCACGCCCGCCTGGCAGTCGCCGGGCCCGCCGCACAACGGCGGTTCGGTGAATTTGGCGGCGCTTGCCCGAACCAGCATTTCACCCCTACAGTTCTACGTTGTTGTCATCCTCTTCGGTGCGATCGGATACCTCTATGCCCACTGCCTATAAACGCGTTCTTCTCAAACTCTCCGGCGAAGCTCTGATGGGCGACGATGCCTTCGGCATCAATCGCGCGACGATCGAAAGAATGGTGGCAGACGTTGCGGAAGTCGTCCGGCTGGGCACCCAGCTCGCAGTCGTGATCGGCGGCGGCAACATCTTCCGCGGCGTGGCGGGCGGCGCGGCCGGCATGGACCGCGCGACAGCCGACTACATGGGGATGCTCGCGACGATGATGAACGCGCTCGCCTTGCAGGACGCGATGCGCCACGCCGGGATCGAGGCGCGCGTGCAGTCGGCGCTGCGCATGGACCAGGTGGTGGAGCCGTACATCCGCCCGCGCGCCATCCGCCAGCTCGAAGAGGGCAAGGTCGTGATCTTCGCGGCCGGCACCGGTAATCCGTTCTTCACGACCGATACGGCCGCCGCGCTGCGCGGCTCGGAAATCGGTGCGGAAGTCGTGCTGAAGGCGACCAAGGTCGACGGCGTATACTCCGCAGACCCGAAGAAAGACCCTACGGCCACGCGCTATTCGACGATCAGCTTCGATGAGGCGATCGGCCGCAATCTGCAAGTGATGGACGCGACGGCCTTTGCGCTGTGCCGCGACCAGAAGCTGCCGATCCGGGTGTTTTCGATCGTCAAGCCCGGCGCGCTCAAGCGTATCGTTCAAGGTGAGGACGAGGGCACGCTCGTCCACGTGTAAACTCCCGCAGGACGCGGTTTGCGCTGCGGGTTGCGGCGGGGTGCCGCTCCTCGCGGGCGGACCTGCACTGTTATGAAGGTTCGGAGGTTTAAATGAGTGTGGCAGATATCAAAAAAGGCGCCGAGCAGAAGATGCAGCGCTCGATCGACGCGTTCAAGAACGATCTGGCGAAAATCCGCACGGGCCGCGCACATACCGGCTTGCTCGATCATATCCAGGTCGACTACTACGGCTCGGCCGTGCCCATTTCGCAGGTGGCCAACCTGACCCTCGTCGACGCGCGCACGATCGGCGTGCAGCCGTGGGAGAAGAAGATGGTTGCAGTCGTCGAAAAGGCGATTCGCGAGGCCGACCTGGGTCTGAACCCGGCGACGCAGGGCGATCTGATCCGTGTGCCGATGCCCGCGCTGACTGAAGAGCGCCGCAAGGAGCTGACCAAGGTCGTCAAGAGCGAAGGTGAAACGGCGAAGGTGGCGGTGCGCAATTTGCGCCGCGATGCGAACGAGCAGCTCAAGAAACTCGTCAAAGATAAAGAGATCTCGGAGGACGACGAGCGTCGCGCCGGCGACGACGTGCAAAAGCTCACCGATAAGTACGTTGCTGAAATCGACAAGCTCGTCCAGAGCAAGGAAGCCGAGATCATGACGGTTTGAGGCCGTCCGGTCTCAGGCTTTCAGTCTCACTTCTTTTTAGCAGTCACAGTCCCAGCGGCCATGACCTATACCAGTTCTACCGTTCGCGTGCCTGACGTCGCGGCCGTGCCGCGACACATCGCGATCATCATGGACGGCAACGGCCGTTGGGCGACACAGCGGCGCTTACCGCGCGTGGCGGGCCACTCGCGAGGCGTCGACGCGGTGCGCGCAGCTGTCGAAGCCTGCGCGCGCGCAGGTGTCGAATATCTGACCCTGTTCGCATTCAGCTCCGAAAATTGGCGCCGTCCGACCGAGGAAGTCTCGTTCCTGATGCGCCTTTTCGTGACGGCGCTCGAGCGCGAAGTCGGCAAGCTGCATGCGAACGGCATCCGTCTGCGCGTGGTCGGCGACCTCTCGCAGTTCGATGCCCGTATTCAAGACCTGATCCGGCGCGCGGAAACGAAGACGGCGCGCAATACCCGTCTCACGCTCACGATCGCCGCGAACTACGGCGGCCGCTGGGACATTCTCCAGGCCGCGAAGCAGCTCGCCGAGCAATCGGCGCAGACGGGGCACGTAGCGGAAGTCAACGAGGAGACTTTCGCCCAGCATCTGGCGATGGCCTATGCGCCGGAGCCCGACCTCTTCATCCGCACCGGCGGCGAGACGCGCATTAGCAACTTTCTGCTCTGGCAACTCGCCTATACCGAGTTCTATTTCACTGAGACCTTCTGGCCTGACTTCGACGCGAACGCGCTTTCCGAAGCGATCGCCTCGTATGCGCGGCGCGAGCGCCGCTTCGGCCGCACCAGCGCCCAACTCGAACCGCAATCGCAGAACGCCGATTCGCTTCCATGCTAAAAACCCGTGTTATCACGGCGATCGTCCTGCTGGCAGTCTTCTTGCCCGTGACGCTGTTCGCGCCGGTCGGCGCGTTCGGCGCGCTGATCGCGTTCGTGCTCGTTTTTGCCGCTTGGGAATGGGCGCGCCTGCTCAAGCTGAACGGCGCCGGCCCGGTCGTCTACGCGCTCGTCGCGGCCGTGGCGCTGGTGGCGAGCACGAAGCTCGGCGTCGGGGTCAAGCCGCCTCGGCCGCTCTTTCAGGCCGCGGCCGTGTTCTGGGTGCTGGCGGGCCCGTTTGTGCTGATGCGCAAGCCCGTGCTCGCTCATGGCGCGTGGCGCCTGTTCCTGTACCTGGCAGGGATCATCATGTTCGTCGCGTGCTGGCATGCCCTCGTGGCGGCGCGCATCGAAGGGGTGCCATTTGTTTTGTCCCTGTTATTAGTGGTATGGCTAGCCGACATCGGCGCATACTTTGCGGGTAAGGCATTCGGAAAGCATAAGCTGGCGCCTGCCATCAGTCCGGGCAAAACCTGGGAAGGCGCCGCGGGCGGCTGGCTGGCGGTGATCGTCGTCGCGGGCGTGGCCGTCGCCACCCATGCGCTCGCGCCGACGCTGTATACGGAATTGGTGACACGCCTTGGCACTGCGCGCGCGTTTGTCGCGTTGACGCTGCTGGTCGCGTTCAGCGTGGTCGGCGATTTGTTCGAATCGATGCTGAAACGCCAGGCCGGTGTGAAGGACTCCAGCGGTCTGCTGCCGGGCCACGGCGGCGTGCTCGACCGTATTGATGCATTGCTGCCGGTGCTGCCGCTCGCGATGCTGTTGCTGCAGCACGGCTAGAGAAAGAGATATGAAAAAACGTCTGACACTGCTCGGCTCCACGGGCTCGATTGGCGAGAGCACGCTTGACGTCGTCGCGCGCCATCCCGACCGTTTCTCGGTCTATGCGCTGACCGCGCATCGAAATGGCGACAAGCTCGTCGCGCAATGTCTGCGCTTTCAACCGGAAGTGGCGGTGGTCGGCGATGCCGAGACGGCCGCTCGCGTCGCCGCGCAGTTGCGCGATGCCGGTTGCAAGACGGAAGTCGCGTACGGGCCGCAAGCGCTCGTCGACGCATCGAACAGCGCGCAATGCGACACGGTGGTCGCAGCGATCGTCGGTGCTGCCGGCCTTGCGCCCACGCTGGCCGCGGCACGCGCCGGCAAGCGCATCCTGCTCGCGAACAAGGAAGCGCTCGTGATGTCGGGCGCGATCTTCATGGACGCCGTGCGCGATCATCGCGCGACGCTGCTTCCCGTCGACAGCGAGCACAACGCGATTTTCCAATGCCTGCCGAGCGAAATTTCGGCGCATGGCGGCGTCTCGAAGATCATCCTGACTGCGTCGGGCGGACCGTTCCGCACGCGCGAGCCGTCCACGCTCGTCGACGTCACGCCCGACGAAGCCTGTAAGCATCCGAACTGGGTCATGGGCCGCAAGATCTCGGTCGATTCGGCGACGATGATGAACAAGGGCCTCGAGGTCATCGAAGCGCATTGGCTGTTCGATCTGCCCGGCGAGCGCATCGAGGTGCTGATCCACCCGCAAAGCGTGATCCATTCGCTCGTATCGTACGTCGACGGTTCGGTGCTCGCGCAGCTCGGCAATCCCGACATGCGTACGCCAATCGCGCACGCGCTCGCGTTTCCCGAGCGCGTCGATTCCGGTGTCGCGCAGCTCGACCTCGCGCAGATCGCGTCGCTCAGTTTTGAGAAGCCCGACTACACGCGCTTCCCGTGCCTCGCGCTGGCAATGAAGGCGCTGGCGGAAGGCGGCGTCGCGAGTGCGGCGCTCAATGCGGCGAACGAGGTGGCGGTCGACGCGTTCCTGTCGCGCAAGATCGGTTTCATGGCGATTGCGCAGACCGTCGACGCCGTGCTGAACGCGCTGTCGAACCGCACGCCAAGCGGCCTCGACGACGTGCTGGAAGCGGACGCCGCGGCGCGCCGGGCGGCCACGGCCTTCATCGAAAGCCGGCTCGCCGGCGCGCGCCGGATGGACCGCACGGTCCAGTGAGGCGGATATGAAGCGGCTCGGCGCCTACTGACATGAACCTGCTAATCGAAATCGCGTCGTTCATCGTGGCGATCGGCGTGCTCGTCGTCGTGCACGAGTATGGGCACTATCGCATCGCGCGGCTGTGCGGCGTGAAGGTGCTGCGCTTTTCGATCGGTTTTGGCAAGCCGCTCTGGCAACGGGTCAGCAAGAAGACCGGCACCGAATGGACGATCGCCGCGTTGCCGCTCGGCGGCTACGTGAAGATGCTCGACGAGCGCGACCCCGGGCCGGGCATCGCTGTCGCCGACCTGCCGTATGCCTTTAACCGGCAGTCCGTGGGCAAGCGCATTGCGATCGTGCTAGCAGGGCCGGTGGCTAACTTCCTGCTGGCGATCGTTCTGTTTTCGGCCGTGTTCGCGACCGGCATCACCGAGCCGGCGGCGATCGTCGCGGCCCCACCCGCGGGGAGCGTCGCGGCGAAGGCGGGCTTCGACGGCGGCGAAACCGTGCTCGCGATCCGCAACGAACGCGGCAGCGATGCCGAGGCCGTGCGCTCGTGGTCGGATTTGCGCTGGAAGCTGCTCGATGCGGCGTTCGATCATCGCCGCGTGGTGCTGCGTGCGAAGAACGTCCAGGGCACGTTCGATTATCAAGTCGACCTGCGCGACATCTCGGACAAGGAAGTCGACGACGACTTCATGTCGAAGCTCGGTTTCGAGCCGGGTGGCGGCACCTTGACGGTCGCGGGCGTCGAGCCGGGCAGCGCCGCGCAGCGCGCCGGACTGCAGCCCGGCGACACGCTGCGGGAAATGAACGGTAAGCGTGTGGACAGTGCGACTGCGTTTATCGACTTCGTCAAATCGCATGCCGGCCGGACGGTTGAGCTGGAGATCGAGCGCGGCGGTTCGCCGACGGTCGCGGCAAATGGAGCAGAGGGGGCAGCGAGCGGAGCGGCAAGCGGCGCAGCGACTGGCGCGGCAGGCCCGCTGCAAACGCTCACGATCGTGCCCGCGACGCGGCGCGACCCCGAGACCGGCGCCGATATCGGCCGCATCGGGGCGGCGCTCGCGACGCAGGTGCCGAGCGTCGACGTCCGCTACGGCCCGATCGAAAGCCTCGAACTCGGCGTGCGCCGCACGTGGGACATCTCACTGTATTCGCTGCGGATGTTCGGCCGGATGATCACCGGCGAGGCGTCGCTCAAGAATTTGTCCGGTCCCGTGACGATTGCCGACTACGCCGGCAAGAGCGCGCGACTCGGATTGACGCCGTTTTTGTCGTTTCTCGCGCTCGTCAGTATCAGTCTCGGTGTGCTGAACTTGTTACCGATTCCGGTATTGGACGGGGGGCATCTGTTATATTATTTGGTTGAAGCCGCGACCGGTAAAGCGGTATCGGAACGTTGGCAACTTGTTCTGCAGAGGGCCGGGCTCGTCTGCATCGTCGCATTGTCGGCGATTGCGCTGTTCAACGATCTGGCTCGGTTAATCCATTTTTAAATTGTCGAGCGGCTCGCTTAAGGGCACCTTAAGGGCACTTTAAGCAAGCCGCGGGGACTGACGCAGCTAAAAACATTGGGGAAGCACGTTGTTCAAACCTCATCGCTTTGTTCCTAAAACGATTGCAGCCGCGGCACTCGCCGCGCATGGGCTGGTGGCTCACGCGACGACACCTTTCGTGGTGCAAGACATCCGGATCGAGGGATTGCAACGCATCGAACCAGGTTCCGTTTTCGCCTACCTGCCGATCAAGAAGGGCGACACCTTCACCGACGACAAGGCTTCCGACGCCATCCGCGCGCTGTACGCCACCGGCTTTTTCAGCGACGTGCGCATCGCCACTGAAGGCAACGTCGTGATCGTGGACGTGGTCGAGCGCCCGGCCATCGCGTCGATCGATTTCGCGGGCCTCCACGAATTCGACAAAGACAACCTCAACAAGGCGCTCAATTCGGTTGGCTTGTCGCCGGGCCGCTACTACGACAAGGCGCTCGTCGATCGCGCCGAGCAGGAACTGAAACGCCAGTACCTCACGCGCGGCTTCTACGCCGCCGAAGTGACGACGACCGTCACGCCGGTCGACCGCAACCGCGTGTCGATCCTGTTCTCGGTGGCCGAGGGCCCGAGCGCGAAGATCCGTCAGGTCAACTTCATCGGCAACAAGGTGTTCAGCACGAGCACGCTGCGCGACGAAATGCAGCTGTCCACGCCGAACTGGTTCTCGTGGTACACGAAGAACGACCTGTACTCGAAGGAAAAGCTCACGGGCGACCTCGAGAACATCCGTTCCTACTATTTGAACCGCGGCTACCTCGAGTTCAACATCGAATCGACGCAAGTGTCGATCTCGCCGGACAAGAAGGACATGTACCTCACGCTCACGCTGCATGAGGGCGAGCCGTACACGATTTCGAGCGTTGAGCTCGCGGGCAATCTGCTGGACCGCCAAGCCGAGTTGCAGAAGCTCATTACCATCAAGCCCGGTCAGCGGTTCTCGGCGGAAAAGCTGAAGGCGACAACCAAGGCCATCGTCGACAAGCTCGGCGAATATGGCTACGCGTTCGCGACCGTGAACGCGGTGCCGCAGATCGATCAGGAACATCACACGGTCGCGCTGACGCTGCAAGTCGATCCGAGCCGCCGTGTCTACGTGCGCCGCATCAACATCACCGGCAACACGCGTACGCGCGACGAAGTGGTCCGCCGCGAAATGCGCCAGCTCGAAAGCTCGTGGTTCGATTCGAGCCGCCTCGCGCTATCGAAGGACCGTATCAACCGTCTCGGCTACTTCACCGACGTCGACGTGACGACGGTGCCGGTCGAAGGCACGCAGGACCAGGTGGACGTCGACGTGAAGGTCACCGAAAAGCCGACCGGTGCGATTACGCTGGGTGCGGGCTTCTCGTCGACCGACAAGGTGGTGCTCTCGGCAGGCGTGTCGCAGGACAACGTGTTCGGTTCCGGCACGAGTCTCTCGGTCAACGTCAATACCGCGAAGACGTACCGCACGCTGACGGTCACGCAGGTCGACCCCTATTTCACGGTGGACGGCATCAAGCGGATCACCGACGTCTACTACCGCACGACCGAGCCGCTGTACTACTCGACGACGTCGAGCTTCCGCATCATCACCGCGGGCGCGGACCTCAAGTTCGGCATCCCGTTCTCCGAGGTCGATACCGTCTACTTCGGCACGGGCCTCGAGCAGAACCGCCTCGATGTCGATTCGAATACGCCGGCGAGCTACATCGATTACGTGAACGAGTTCGGCCGCGTGTCGAACAACGTGCCGCTGACGGTCGGCTGGTCGCGCGACGCGCGCGACAGCGCGCTCGTGCCGAGCCGCGGCTACTACACGCAGGCGAACGCCGAATACGGCACGCCGATCGGCGCAACGCAGTACTACAAGGCCGACTTGCAGGCCCAGTACTATTACTCGTTCGCGCGCGGCTTCGTGCTCGGCCTGAACTTCCAGGGCGGCTACGGCAACGGTCTCGCCGGCAAGCCGTACCCGATCTTCAAGAACTACTTCGCCGGCGGTATCGGTTCGGTGCGTGGCTATGAGCCGAGCTCGCTGGGTCCGCGCGACGCGACGACGAACGACCCGATCGGCGGCTCGAGGATGGTGGTCGGCAATATCGAGCTTACGTTCCCGCTGCCGGGCACGGGCTACGACCGCACGCTGCGCGTGTTCACGTTCCTCGACGGCGGTAACGTCTGGGGCAACGAGGGCAACAGTATCGGCGCGAACGGCTTGCGTTACGGCTATGGTCTTGGTCTTGCGTGGATTTCGCCGATCGGCCCGCTCAAGGTCAGCTTGGGCTTCCCGGTCACAAAGCATACGGGCGACCAGTATCAGAAGTTCCAATTCCAGATCGGGACGGCATTCTGACGAAACACCGAGACCTTTACAGTATCGAGAGGAAGACTTTGCGAAACGGTATGTTTTCGAAACGTGTGATGTGCGCGGCCGCGCTTGCCATGGCGCTCGGCGTCAACGCTGCTCATGCTCAGGAGGCCCGCATCGCGGCGGTCAATTCGGATCGTATCCTGCGTGAATCGGCGGCGGCGAAGACTGCCCAAACGAAGCTCGAGGCCGAATTCGCAAAGCGCGATAAGGACCTGCAGGATATGGCGCAGCGTCTGAAGTCGATGTCCGACGCGCTCGACAAGAACGGCGCGTCGATGTCCGCCACCGATCGCGCGCAAAAGCAGCGCGACCTATCGCAGCTCGACACTGACTTCCAGCGCAAGCAGCGCGAATTTCGCGAGGACCTGAATCAGCGCCGCAATGAAGAGCTGGCAGCGGTGCTCGACAAGGCGAACAAGGTCATCAAGCAGATCGCCGAGCAGCAGCATTACGACCTGATCGTGCAAGAGGCGGTCTATGTGAGCCCGCGCATCGATATCACCGATCAAGTCCTGAAAGCGCTCGCCGCGTCGAGCACGAGTGCGTCATCGAGCCCCAGCGCCACGAACTGAACCACAGGAGTCGTACCCGCATGGCATTGACGCTCGAAGAACTCGTCCGGCGCTTCGGCGGCGAAGTGGTCGGCGACCGGGCACACCAAGTCGGCGGCCTCGCGCCGCTCGATCAGGCAGGACCGCAGCAGCTCGCGTTCCTCGCCAACCCCAAATACCTGTCGCAAGTCGAGTCGACGAACGCCGGCGCCGTGCTGATCGCGCCGGCCGATCTGGACAAGCTCGGCTCCCGCGAAGGGCGTAACTTCATCGTCACGCCGAATCCTTACGCTTATTTCGCGCGGGTTGCGCAAATGTTCATCGATCTCGCTACGCCGAAGGCGCCGGCGGGCGTCCATCCGAGCGCGGTGGTCGATCCGGCCGCGAAGGTCGCGGCGAGCGCCGTGATCGGTCCCCATGTGGTGGTGGAGGCGGGCGCCGTGATCGGCGAGAACGTTTGGCTCGATGCGAACGTGACGATCGGCCGCGGCACGCAGATCGCCGACGGCGCGCATCTGTACCCGAACGTTTCCGTCTACCACGGTTGCAAGGTCGGCCCGCGCGTGATCATCCACTCGGGCGCCGTGATCGGCTCGGACGGTTTCGGTTTTGCCCCGGATTTCGTCGGCGAGGGCGATGCGCGCACGGGAAGCTGGGTCAAGATCCCGCAGGTGGGCGGCGTGTCGATCGGGCCGGACGTGGAAATCGGGGCGAATACGACTATCGACCGGGGGGCAATGGCCGATACGATCATCGAGGAATGCGTGAAGATCGACAACCTCGTGCAGATCGGCCACAACTGCAAGATCGGCGCGTATACCGTCATCGCCGGCTGTGCCGGGATTGCGGGCAGCACGACGATCGGGCGGCATTGCATGATCGGCGGGGCGGTCGGTATCGCGGGCCACGTGACGCTTGCCGATTACGTCATCGTCACGGCGAAGTCGGGAGTGTCGAAGTCGTTATTGAAACCCGGCATGTACACGAGCGCATTCCCGGCCGTCGAGCATGCCGACTGGAACAAGAGCGCCGCGTTGATGCGCAATCTCGACAAGTTGCGAGACCGCATCAAGGCGCTCGAAGCCGCTGCCGCGGAACGCGGCAAAGCGTAACAGCGGCGAACGCCGACATGCCGCGGGCAGGGTGCCGCCAGCTCGGCGGCGTCCCGCACCGCGGCATGTTGGCGTCAGGCAATCACGAAGCTGCCGGTATCCGCGTCCGCAGTTATCATCCGCGCAGTCAATGCGTGAGCAGAAACACCATGAGCACTGAAAAAATCAATCTCGACATCCATAAGATCCTCACGCTTTTGCCGCATCGCTATCCGATCCTGCTGGTGGATCGCGTGCTCGAACTCGTACCGCACAAGAGCATCAAAGCGCTGAAGAATGTGTCGATCAACGAGCCGTACTTCACGGGGCACTTTCCGCAGCGCCCGGTGATGCCGGGCGTGCTGATCCTCGAAGCGCTCGCCCAGACGGCAGCGCTTTTGACGTTCGCGGAAGAGCCGCATGATCCGGAGAAGACGCTTTACTACTTCGTCGGCATCGATGGCGCGCGCTTCAAGCGGGTCGTGGAGCCGGGCGATCAGTTGATGCTGCATGTGACGTTCGAACGCTATATGCGCGGCATCTGGAAGTTCAAGGCGCGCGCGGAAGTGGAAGGCGTCGTGGCGGCCGAAGCGGACCTGATGTGCACGGTCAAGCACACTGACGCGAACTAACGTCGGCTTCGCGCCGGGACCAAGCCAGGACCGGGCGGAAACCGCAGCGAGGGGCGGCTGACCCCTCGAAGAACGAACCGCGCTCGCCGCCATCGGCATTTGCCGCAGCCGCGAGCGAAGCGCAACAAAATGAAGGGCGAACGCGCATGAGCAGGATTCATCCCACCGCGGTCATCGAACCAGGCGCCGAAATCGGCGAAGACGTCGAAATCGGGCCGTACGCGGTCATCGGCGCACACGTCACGATCGGCGCGCGGACGACGATCGGTTCGCATAGCGTTATCGAAGGTTACACGACGCTCGGCGTCGACAATCGGATCGGTCACTATGCGTCGGTCGGCGGCCGTCCGCAGGACATGAAGTACCAAGGCGAGCCGACGCGTCTCGTGATCGGCGAGCGCAACATGATCCGCGAATTCACGACGATTCACACGGGCACCGTCCAGGACGCCGGCGTGACGACGCTCGGCGACGACAACTGGATCATGGCGTACGTGCATATCGGCCATGATTGCCGGGTCGGCAGCCACGTGATCCTGTCGAGCAACGCGCAGATGGCCGGGCACGTGACGATCGGGGATTGGGCGATCGTCGGCGGCATGTCGGGTGTGCATCAGTTCGTGCGCATCGGCGAGCATTCGATGTTGGGCGGCGCTTCAGCGCTCGTGCAGGACATTCCGCCGTTCGTCATCGCGGCGGGCAACAAGGCGGAGCCGCATGGCGTGAACGTCGAGGGCCTGCGCCGGCGCGGCTTCTCGCCCGATGCGATCTCGGCGCTCCGGAGCGCCTATCGGTTGCTGTACAAGAACAGTCTGTCGCTAGAAGAGGCGAAGGTGCAATTGCGCGAGCTGGCTTCGGCCGGCGGCGACGGCGATGCCCCTGTCAAGGCGCTGGTCGATTTCGTCGAAGCGTCGCAGCGCGGGATCATTCGCTAAACGATGGCCCTGCAACCTAGTCCGCTGCGGCTTGCGCTGGTTGCCGGCGA
>DATGHJ010000347.1:0-4993 GCA_035308085.1 Trinickia sp.
ACGAGGAAGATCCCACCGCGCGTCCCGTCCTGCTCCGTGAAGTAGACCGCTTCGGGCTTGATCGATTCCAGAATGCGTCCGTAGATCTCGTCCGTCTTTCCGCTTCTGACGAGTGTGTTGAAGGGCTCATGCGGAAATTCCACCGTGAGTAGCATTTTCATGATTCGCCACCTCCTTTGATCGTTGCAGCCTCGCAACCGGCATCGGCGTGCGGCGTTCGCGTGACGTCACGGTGGCCGAGCGGTCCCGCTGGCTCAACCCATTAAAGGTGGTGGAGCGCGAAGCAAAGTCAAAGGTTGGGTGCGGACGACGTACTTCTTCATTGAGCGCCGATAGGTCCAGGCCAACAGAGCGCCCGTGGGCAGCGCGCCCCAATCAAACCGCGAACAAGCGCCCGAACTGCGGCAGCGCATCCGCAACGCCCGCGAGCCGCAGCGCGTGCCAGGCCATCGCATGATTGCTCGACGTCACCGGCTTGCCGAGTTCCGCCTCGATGTCAGTGACGGTGTCCGCGAGCCGCAGGCTCGTGCACGAAACGAACACCGCTTCGACATCGGCGCGCTCGCCGAGCGTGAGGATCGCGCGCCGGATCGACTCGGCGTCGATTCGCGCGACTTCATTGTCGTCGCTGTGCTCGAACGAACCCATCCGTACGACTTCGAGGCCGCGCGCTTGGAGATAGTCGCGCATCGCGTCGTTGATCCGGCGCACGTACGGTGTCAGTAGCGCGATCTTGCGCGCGCCGAGCGCTTGCAGACCGGCGCGCGCCGCGGTGATCGGCGTCGTGCACGCCACGCCGGGCCGCACTTCGCGGATGCGCGCGAACACGGTTTCCTCGCCGAGCACCATCGATGCCGACGTGCAGCCGAACGCCACCACGTCGAGCCGCTGCCCCGGCCGGATCAGCTCGGTGCCGGGGCCGATGCGGCCATCCATCTCGACGAGCGTCTCGGGCGTGATCTGCGCCGGGCTCGCGACGCGGCTTTCATAGAGCGCGACGCCTTCGAGCGCGAGCCACTTGCGCCACTCGTACTCGATCGTGTTGTCTGTCGCGAGCACGATCAGGCCGATCGACGCGCGCCGCGCCGTGCCTTCGTCGAGCGTGAAACTCAGATGCAGGTAGTCATCGGAAACGTCGGTTGTGCTCATTTCAATGTGAGTCCCGTCATATCCAGCTCCGGAGTTCGGCCTTGCATGATGTCGGCGAGCACGCGCGCGGTGCCGCACGACATCGTCCAGCCCATGTGTCCGTGGCCGGTGTTGATGAAAAGGTTGCGATGGCGGGTCGCGCCGATGATCGGCGTGCCTTCCGGCGTCATCGGCCTCAAGCCCGCCCAGTACGACGGGCGGCTGTAGTCCGCGCCGTTCGGAAAGAGCCCGCGCGCGACGGCCAGCATGTGCGTGAAATCGGCCGGCTTGTGCCGCGTGTCGTAGCCCGCGAACTCCGCCGTCGCGGTAAAGCGCAGACGGTCGCCGAAACGCGCCCAGGCGACGAGGTGCTTCTCGTCGACGCCGCCGAGATCGGGCGGCGTGTGCCCGCTCTCGACGGGCAGCGTCACCGAGTAGCCCTTCACCGGATACACCGGTATCCGGTAGCCGAGCGTGCGTCCGAGAAACGGTGAGTAGGAGCCGAGCGCAAGCACGAAGCGGTCGCCTTTGATCGGGCCGCGCGAGGTCTCGATCTGGTGGATTCGGTCGGCGCTCGCGCTGGCACGCTGGATCTCGGTGTCGAACTGGAACGTCACGCCGAGCGCCACGCAGCGTTCGTAGAGCGCCTTCGTGAACAGATACGCGTCGCCGCTTTCGTCGGTCGGGCAGTAGATCGCGCCGGCCAACTCGTTGCGGGCGGACGCGAGCGCAGGCTCCTTGGCGATCGCATCCTGCGGAGTGAGCGTTTCGAGCGGCAGGCCGTTTTCGGTGAGGACCGACATGTGCGCGACGCCGCTCGCGAACGCGGCTTCGTCGCGATAGAGATAAAGCAGGCCGCGGCTGATGCGCTCGTAATCCAACTGTTCGGCGGCCGTAAGCGCGTGGAGCTGCGCTTGCGAATAGCGGCACAGCCGCACCTTGCGCGAGGTGTTCACGCGCGCGCGTTCCTCGGTGCAGTTTTGCAGGAAGAGCCAGCACCAGGCCCACATGTGCCAGTCGGCCGTGAGCTTCAGGCGCAGCGCCTGACCCTCCTGGAACAGCGACTTGAGCAT
Source organism: Trinickia sp. (assembly GCA_035308085.1). Lineage (GTDB taxonomy): Bacteria > Pseudomonadota > Gammaproteobacteria > Burkholderiales > Burkholderiaceae > Trinickia_A. Next base: position 2,202 of record DATGHJ010000347.1, read on the forward strand.
GATCTTCGGCGCGCGCGGCGACGCCCAGGTGTACGAATGGCCGGGCGCGACGAGGCCCGCATTGGCGAAGCTCGTCTCGAGCGCGACACCCGCGCGCCGGTCGACGACGGTGACTTCGTCGCCCGCTTTCGCCAGGAAATAGGCGGACGTGACCCCGACGATTCCTCCGCCCAGCACGATGGTCTTCATGGAAGCATCTCCATGCCGGCTCGAATGACGTTTGTCGTTGGCATCGAAGAAAGCCGGCCTGATCCCAGGATAGTACGGAACGCGCCGTCCTTCAGGCGCCCGCTCCGGCGAGCCCCCGGCGCGACGGCGCCGGACTGCGGGAGAGCAGAGGAAGCGCGAGAAAGCAGGCACTCGCTCCTGGCGCACTGTGGGATGACGCACGGTGAAAGCCCTGAAAAAACCGCACGCTCATCGAGCATGGGTCGCGGCGGGCCGTACGTGTTTCCACTTCCTTCATATTTGGGGGGAACGAGACCTATCATGAAGCGAGCGCTTTTTGGGGTAGCACCTTTGTGAACCCGATAGCCGGGCTGCCGGTTTCATCGTTTGCACAGCAGCAAAAGCCGGGCGTCGTGTTCCATTTGCCCCGTTCATGGCAGTCCTCCTGACCTTCCTCGCCCGAAACGCGCCGATCCCTCTTAAAACAAGGAGAAACGAAATGACCACAGGACATGATGGCGCGCGTCGCGCGAAGAAACTGGTGTTGCGCCCGCTCGCGCTGGTGCCGCTCGTCGCCTTGGCGGTGGCCGCCGGGCTCGCGCCGGGCGTGGCGCAGAGCCAGAGCGACACGATCAAGATCGGTGTGCCGGTGCCGCTTTCGGGCAGTTCCGCGAATGCCGGCACGGACATCCTCAACGGCGCCAAGCTCGCGGCCGCGAAGATCAACGACGCCGGCGGCGTGCTAGGCAAGAAGATCGAACTGGTTCCGGAAGACGATGCCTGCGACGCGCAGACCGCCGTGCAGGCCGCGCAGAAGCTGATCGACGCGGGCGTCGTCGCGGTGGCGGGCGGCTATTGCTCGAGCGCGGCGCTGCCCGAGCTGACCGCGTTCCACCGCTCGGGAATTCCCTATGTGCTCGACGCCTCGACCAATCCTCAGTTGACTGAGATGGGCTGGGACAATGTGTTCCGCACGATCGGCCGCGACGACGAGCAAGGGCCGTTTGCCGCCGGCTTCATGAAGAACTTCCTGCACGCGAAGAAAGTGGCCGTGATCGACGACAACACGACCTACTCGAAGGGCCTCGCGCAGAACACGGTGGCGGCGCTGAAGAGCCAAGGGGTGGACGTGGTCTACGCCAACTCGATCACACCGGGTCAGATGGACTATTCGCCGACGCTCACGCGCGTCAACTCGCTTTCCCCCGACGTCATCTACTACACCGGCTACTTCGCGGAAGCGGGGCTGATGGTCAAGGAAGCGCGCCAGCTCGGCTATAAGGCGACCTTCATGGGCGGCGACGGCACGAACGACCCGACGCTCTTCAAGACCGCGGGCCCGGCGGCCGACGGCATGATCATCACGACCGCGCCGCTCGCGCAGTTCCTGTCCACGGCGCACGGCTACGTCGACGAATACACGAAGACCTACGGACAAGGCCCCGGCCCGTATTCGGTCTACGAGTACGACGCGGTTGGCGTGGTCGCGAAGGCGATCGCGGACGCGAAGTCCACCTCGCCCGCCGCGATCACCGCTGCGTTGCACAAGATCACCGACTACAAGGGCGTGACGGGATCGATCGGTTTCAATCCGAAAGGAGACCGCAGCAAAGCGGTGTACGTGACGGTGATCGTCAAGAACGACGCGTTCGTGCCGTATCAGTCGTTGAGCGCGAGCGGGAAGTGGATGGCGATGAAGTAAGGCGCCCGGCCGCTTACGAAGCGCCGGCTAGCGCGTCGCCATGAGCACCTTCTTTCAGTACGTCGTCGAGGGGCTGACGATCGGCTCGTTCTATGCGCTCGTCGCCCTCGGCTACACGATGGTCTACGGGATCATCCGTCTGATCAACTTTGCTCACGGCGACTTGTTCATGGTCGGCGCGTTCATCGGCTGGACCGCGCTGTCTGCGCTGGCTGCGTCGAACATGCCGTGGCTGTTGGCGCTCGCGGTCGCGTTCCTGGCGGCGCTGCTGGCGACGGGCCTGCTCGGGCTCGCGATCGAGCGGCTCGCGTATCAACCGCTGTTGCGCGCGCCGCGGCTGTCGATCCTGATCACGGCGCTCGGCGTGTCGCTCGCGCTCGAGAATGGCGTGCTGCTCTTGTATGGCGCGGGCTTCAAGACCTATCCGCATCTGCTCACGCAGACCGGCTTCTTCCTCGACGGCGTGCAGATCACGTATGCGCAGGTCGGTATCGTCGCGGCGAGCTTCGCGCTGATGCTGGCGCTCTATTTCTTCGTTCACCACACGTTCATCGGCACCGCGATGCGCGCGCTCGCCATCGATCAGGACGCGGCGCGCCTGATGGGCATCGACGTCGAACGGATGATTCAGCTGACGTTCTTCATCGGCTCGGCGCTCGCCGCCGTGGCCGGCGTGATGGAAGGGATCTACTACACGCAGATCAACTTCTTCATGGGCTTCGTGCTGGGGCTGCGCGCGTTCACGGCGGCGGTGCTCGGCGGCATCGGCAACATCCCGGGGGCGATGGCGGGCGGCATCCTGATTGGCCTGCTCGAAGCGTTCGGTGCGGGCTACGTGTCGTCGCAATGGACCGACGTGTTCGTGTTCGGCGTGCTGATCGCCGTGCTCGTCGTGAAGCCTACCGGGCTCTTCGGCGAGCGC
>DATGHJ010000348.1:0-4745 GCA_035308085.1 Trinickia sp.
TATGGACGCACGACAACGCGCACTGGAGCGCAAAAGACGGCTTCAGCGCGGGGTACGACGTGACCTATCGCTTGCGCGTCGACGCGCCGCAAACTCAAGGGCAAGTCGCCGTGCTCGACGCCATGGGCAACGCCTGGACTCTGCCCTACACTGACGGGCAAGTCACGCTGACGCTGACCGAATCGCCGATCTACGTCGTCTCGACGAACGCATCCGCGATGCGGGCCCACGTCACCCCGCCTGCGGGCTACGTCGCACACTGACTGCGCGAGATCGAATCGCGCCGCGCATGCATTTGACCGCGCAAAGCGATATTTCGGCGCTTTGCGCCAGCCCCGTTGCGCGATTCTTGCGACTATGCCGCGCTAGATGCGCGGCACGGCGCGATGACAACTTTGCCGGAGACCCGATGCTTACCGAACTCGACTTCCTCGACGCGGTTCGCCTGACGCCGCTCGTGTCGATCGATCTGATCGTCACCGATGCGCACGGGCGCATTCTGGTGGGACAGCGCCGCAACCGTCCGGCGCGCGGCACTTGGTTCGTGCCGGGCGGCCGCGTGCAGAAAGACGAAACGCTCGATGCGGCCTTTACGCGCATCGTCGAGAGCGAGCTCGGCATCTGGGGCATGGAGCGCTCGGCCGCGCGCTTTTACGGCGTCTTCGAGCATAACTACCCGGACGACAACTTCGCGGGCGAGCCCGGCATCTCGACGCACTACGTGGTGCTCGCCTACGCGATGACGCTGACCGGCAGCGCACCGATCGGCCGCTTCGACCAGCACAGCCGATACGAGTGGCTCACGCCGGATCAACTGCTCGCGCGCCGGGACGTGCATGAGAATACGAAGGCGTATTGCCGATAGTGGGCCCCGGCCCGGCAGCTGAAGCGCTAACTCCGGTCAAAAAAACGCCCGCTTCATTGGCGGGCGAAAGGACCATTTAGAGCGCCACAGGGGTAGCGCCGATTCCATTGAAGGCGACGGTTTGTGTCGATTCAATATGTGCGTGCCGAACTGCCGGATGCGGAAGGGATATTGTCGGAATTGGCGGCAAAACCGCCCGTAGCCCTTTCACGCAGCCAGCGACGAAAGCCCCACCGGCGCATCGAGCGGCCCGAACTGCGTGCGCAAATACGCTTCGAACGAGGCCTTCAACTCGGGATGCCGCAAGGCAAACTCGACCGTCGCCTTCAAGTAGCCGAGCTTGCTGCCGCAGTCGAACCGCTGCCCCTTGTAGCGAAACGCGAGCACCTGCTCGTCGGAAAGCAGCGATTGGATCGCGTCCGTGAGCTGGATCTCGCCGCCCGCGCCCGGCTCCACGCGCCGCAAATGCTCGAAGATGCCCGGCATCAGCACGTAGCGCCCCACTACGCCGAAATTCGACGGCGCCTCCTGCGGCGCCGGCTTTTCGACGACGCCGTGCATCTTGATCACGCGTTCGTCCCACGCGCGGCCGTCGATCACGCCATACGAGCGCGATGCCTCGGGCCGGATCTGCTCCACGCCGACCACCGAGCAGTGGTAATGATTGAACGCCTGCACCATCTGCGTGAGCACGGGCGGCTCGCCGTCGAGCAAGTCGTCGGCGAGCATCACGGCGAACGGCTCGTCGCCCACGAGTTTCTCCGCGCACAGCACGGCATGCCCGAGCCCGAGCGGTTCGGGTTGCCGCACATAGAAGCAGTCGACGTGGCTCGGCTTGATCCCGCGCACGAGCTCGAGCAAGTCGAGCTTGCCGCGCGCCTGCAACTCCGCCTCGATCTCATAGGACTTGTCGAAGTGATCCTCGATTGCGCGCTTGCTGCGCCCCGTGACGAAGATCATCTGCGTGATGCCCGCGGCCATCGCCTCTTCGACCGCATACTGAATCAGCGGCTTGTCGACGACAGGCAGCATTTCTTTCGGGCTCGCCTTCGTTGCAGGTAAAAAACGCGTGCCGAGACCCGCGACCGGAAACACCGCCTTGTTCACGCTAAACATGGGCCCCCCTTGCCTATCCAACGATAAAAACGTGTCGGCCCAGCGTATTCCCCAGGTACCGATGGCATCTGCCAACATCTCGCCCTTTTCAGACGATAAGCCCATGGTGCCTGGACCGCCGCGTATGATGCGACGCATCAGGCATGCCTTTCCATTCCTGTCGCCTTTCTGTACGCCGAAGCGCTTTTCGCAAACCACGAAGCGTCGATGCCTCATGGGCGAACGACGCGTTTCGCGATTCGACTGGCGCGCAGATGTTCGTCCGCTCAACGACATCGTCAGAGCCGCTCATATGGCCAAACGCATCGCTATCCTGATCTTCGACGGGTTCTCGCTCGTCGAGGTCAGCTCGATCGCCGAGGTGTTCCGCCTCGCCAACGAAATGGAGATCGAGCGGGCGAGCGAAGCCGAACCGTATACGCTGGTCGTGTTCTCGAGCGCGGGCGGCGGCGTCGCGAGCAGCTGCTCGATGCGGGTCTGGTCGGAGAACCTCGATGCGCCGCTCTTGACCGGGTTCGACGCGCTCTTCATTGCAGGCGGCCCGGGCGCGCAGCAAGCGAAGGACGACGAGCACCTGGTGCGGCGCTTGCGCGCGATGCTGCAGAAGACGCGCGTCGTAAAAGCGATCGGCGAAGGCGCGGCGATTCTCGCCGTGGCCAATCTCGCGCATGAAAGAAGCGGTGTCGATTTTCCGTCCGGTGCGGCGTTCGCCGCGCGCGATTCGCACGCGCCGCTACCTGGGCAGTCGCATGCGCTCGTCGCCGTCGAACAGCCCGCCGCGCTCGACGACCCGCTCGGGCCGATCGCCGCGGCGCTGTCTGTGATCAAGCGCGACTACGGCTCGGCCGCGGCCCGCGAGATCTCGGAGCGCTCGATGCCGGGCGCCTGGCGGCGCTTGGGCGCCGTGCTCGGCGATCTCGACGAAGGCGGCGCGCGCGAAAAGATCAACGCGGCCGCGCGCTGGATTCGCGAAAACTACGGACGGCAAATCTCGGTGGCGGAGGCGGCGCAGGTCGCCGCGATGAGCGAGCGTAGCTTTCTGCGCCGCTTCAAATCGCAGATCGGGCTGACGCCGTCGGAATACCTGCTGCGCGCGCGGCTCGATGCGAGCTGCCTGCTGCTCGTCGCGACCGATCTGCCAGTCGACAAGATCGCGCGGCGCTGCGGCGTGGGCAGCGGAGATGGTCTCGCGAAAATCTTCAGAAAGCGCTTGTCGATTTCGCCGACGGAATACCGGATCGCCGGACGGCGCCGCTCAGACGACGGCTGAGTCCCTCTTCGCGCGCGACGTCAGCAGCGTCGACACCGACGCCATCAAATCGCGCATCCACTCGACATCGCTCGGCCTATCCGGCTGCGGATGCCACATCTGATAGCACTTGATGCGCGGAAACGGGATCGGCGCGTTCACGACCGCGAGCGGCAGCATGGCCGCGTAGTGCGTGGCGAAGCGCCGCGTCGTCGTGAAGATGAGGTCCGATTGCAAGAGCACCTGCGGCACGAGGCCGAAGTAAGGCAGCGTGATCACGACACGACGCGCGATCGCCGCGCGCGCCAAGCCGATTTCGATCGCGTTGCGGCGCGCGCCGCTATAGGGCGTGGGCGCGAGGTGCGCGGCGGCGAGATAGGCATCGCGCGTGAGCGGCTCGCGCGCGAGCGGGTGGTCGGCGCGCATCATGCAGACGATCGTGTCGGCGAACAGATCGCTTCTCGCAAAGCGCGGATCGGGCTTCGGCCAGTTGCCCACGACCAGATCGAGCTCGCCCGCATCGAGCGCCGCTTCGTGGTCGAGCGTGGGGTTCAGCGAGTCGATCTCGAGATGCGCGTTCGGCGCGGCCGTTCTGAACTGCGAGATCAGCGTCGGCATGAAGAAGTCGTTCAGATAATCGGGCGCGGCGATGCGGAATTTGCGGCGCGAGCGCGACGGATCGAAATCGCCATGCGGCGTCGCGACGAAATCGACCTCGCGCAGCGCGCGCTGCGCCGCGCCGAGCAGAGACGCGCCGTACTCGGTCGGCACCATGCCGGATTTGCCGCGCACGAGGATCGGGTCGTTCAGCGTCTCGCGCAGCTTCCTCAGCGCCGTGCTGATCGCGGGCTGCGTCTGATTCAGGCGCAATGCCGTCTGCGTCACGCTGCGCTCGACGAGGAGCGTGCGCAGAACGCGCACGAGCCAGATATCGAGGGTGGCGGGGCTGTCGTCGTAGTCGTCCATGCGATATCGAATTACCAAACGCGTAACGTTAGGCCCAATCGCGCGTGCCCGGCATAGCGGCGCCGGTATGGCCGGGATCAGGGCCTGGGACCTGATCCCGCCAATCACACTGGCTGGTCTTAAGGCATGTCGCCGAACGGCAGCGTGCTGATGCGCTTCACCTCTTTCGAGTCGAGCCAGTTCGGCGTGCGCGCGCAGTAGAGCACCATCGGCAGCGCGTCCTCGCCCCAGAACAGCTGGTCGTTGAAGCGGAAGGTCGGCACGCCGAAGATGCCGTTGCGAATCGCTTCTTCCCCGTTGCGTTGCAATTGCGCCTTGGTTTCCTCGAGCGCGATCAAGCGTTCGCCATCCGGCACGCCGGCGTAACGGCACAGGTCGGCGAAACCCTCGTCCGTCGACGGGTCGCGCCCTTCGCGCCAGATGAAGCGGAAGATCGCGCGCGTGCATGCCACATCGGCCTGCGCGGCGGTTGCCAGCAGCAGCGCCTTGGTCGAATCGAACGGATGCGCGGGCGGCATCCTGTACGGGATGCCTAGCTGCTCCGCGCGA
>DATGHJ010000349.1:0-6175 GCA_035308085.1 Trinickia sp.
CTGAACGGGGAGCCGTCGTCGGATGAATCGCCCTACTTCAGCACCACCCATGGCTGCAACCTCCCATGACGCAATGCGCGTCGCCGCGCCGGACTCATCCGGCCTTGCTAAAATCCATAAATAGACTACTATTTACAAATAGTTCATTTAGAGAGTACGCCATGTCTTCCGCCGCCCACCTGTCGCCGTCCGCGCGAGCTTCGTCGTCGCGCTCCGCGGCGTCGCTCGCCGAAATGTCCGCGGCCGGCCTGCGCGCGTTCTTCAACATCGCCCGCGATTGGGATTTGTCGGTCGAGGAACAAATCGTCCTGCTCGGCTCTCCGGGCCGCTCGACATTCTTCAAGTGGAAGTCCGCGCCGCAAACCGCCCGCCTTGGCCGCGATACGCTCGAGCGGCTGTCGCTGTTGCTCGGCATCTACAAGGCGCTGCAGATCCTGCTGCCGCAGCCGTCGGCGGCCGATGGCTGGGTCAAGCGTCCGAACAGCGCGCCGCCCTTCGGCGGCAAGCGCGCGCTCGACCGCATGCTCGCCGGCAACATCAGCGATCTCGTCGCGGTGCGCCAATATCTCGATGCGATGCGGGGCGGCTGGGCGTGACTCAGACGAACTGGCAGGACCACTGGCGCGCGTTGCCCAACTCATTGCCGATCACGCCGCTCGACTGGTCGCCCGCGTATCGCGTGATCCCTACGCGCTTTCCGGCCGTGAACCTGTTCGATCGCGTCGCGTCGCCCGAAGACTTCGACGCGCTCTACGCGCTCGAAGCGATGACCAACGACCGCCTGCGCACCGAAGTCGGCGAGCTCGACCTGGTGCCGCTCGAAGAACGCCGTTTCGGGCCGGGCTACGGGCCGATCATGGCCGCGTTCACGCATCTGAATCCGCTCGGCAGCCGCTTTTCGGACGGCACGTACGGCGTGTTCTATTGCGCGCGCGAACGCCGCACGGCGATCGCCGAAACACGCTTTCACACCGGCAACTTTCTTGCCGCGACCAACGAAGCGCCGATGCGGCAGCAGATGCGCCTCTACACGGTGATCGCGCAAGGCGATGCCGTCGATTTGCGCGGCAACGCGGCGCTCGACCCCGGGGCCGGCCATCCGTCCGTGCTGTCGCCGACCGACTACACGGCTGCGCAAGCGCTCGGGCGCGCGGCGCGGGCAGCGGGTGCGGAGGGGATTGCGTATCCGTCCGTGCGCGATGCCGAGGGCGGCGAATGTCTCGCGGCATTCAAGACGACGATCCTGCACGATTGCCATCACGCTGCGTATCTGGAATACAACTGGAACGGCAGCGCGATCGACAGCGTGTTCGAATTGAGCCAGGTGGGGTGATTAAGGTCTGTTTGCGGATGCAAACAGACGCTAAGGCAACGCGATCTGCGCCGCGCCTTCGGCCAGCGCGGTATCGAGCGACACCGACCACGCGCGCGGCGTCAATGCCTCGGTGATCGTCAGCTTGCCCGTCAGCGCAAAGGCGCCGGTATCGACGAACACTTGCGAGCCGATGCGCCCCATGTCGCGCATCGGCGTGTGTCCGCAGTAGGTAATCGAAAGCCCGGCCTGCCGGTCCGGGTCACTATTGCCGAGCGCCAGTTCGCGGCCCCACAGCATTTGCTGCCGCACGTGGTCGGTGAAATCGGCGGAATCGAGGTCTGCATCGCTGCCGAAAAATTCGGCATGCAGAATATTGAAGCGCGCCGCGCCCTCCCCCACCACGCGCACGAGCGGCAACTCCCTCAGACGCTTGGCGTACAGGATCAACTGCTCCTCGGTCAACGCGTCGGCCCACGCACCGCCGATTCCGTACCACCAGTTGCGCCGCATCGTGCCTTCGACAACCGCGCACAGCGCCTCCTCGTGATTGCCGAGCACCGCGTAGAACCAGGGCTTGTCGAGCAAGGCGAGCGCGTCCTCCGACTGGCTGCCGCGATCGATCAGATCGCCGACCGAAAACAGACGATCGCGTGCGGGGTCGAACGCGATTTCCCGCAGCAAGTAGCGCAACGCATCGACGCAGCCGTGCAGGTCGCCCACCACGAAATCGCGTCCGACGGTATTGGACGCGTGGCGGCAAACGACAGGGAAAAGTTCGGTATCCATAAGCGCATCATAGTGCGGGCTGCGTGACACGTCTGCGGCGCGCCGAGCGTTCGAAACGTTTAGAAACGTTTAGGCGGCGGCGGAAAGCCCTTTGTCGCCTGACTAACGATTTTTGCACCCGCCATGTAGGCTCTGCGCAACACGCGTGCCTTAAGGAAATCTTAATCGCGCCGCGTGGCACGGCCCGGCAGTTTGGGCGGGACCGCGTTGCGGCACGCTCCGTCGAGCCGTCATTGTTGCTGCGCGCGCAGCTTCGCGACTTGATCGACGGTGATTGTCGAGCCCGGGTTGCCGAACTGCTTGGTCACGTAGTTCGAGATCGCGGCCACCTGGTCGTCGGACAATTGCGATGCGAATTCCGGCATCAGCACGTCGGCATCCTTCGTCTTCCGCTCGACACCGTGCAGGATGACCATCGCGAGATTGCTCGCATCGGCCGCGCCCGCGACGCTGTTATGGATCAGCGACGGATACCCCCCCGGCGCGCTCGCGCCGACGCCCTGCCCGCTCCAGTTGTGACACGTCGCGCAGTTCGCGATGAACAGCTGTGCGCCGTTGACGGTCGTGATCTTCGTGCCGCGCAGGGTCGTCACATCGTCGTGAGCGGGCGTGCCCCATTGGTCGCGCTCACGCGTCTCGCCGCCCGTGACCGGCGGCAACGAACGCAGGTAGATGCCGATCGAGCGCAGGTCTTCGTCCGTGAGGTACTGCGTGCTGTCCTCGACGACTTGCGCCATCGGCCCTGCCGCGTTCGCACGGCCCGGGGCGACGCCCGTCGACAGATAGAGTGCGAGGTCTGCGTCTCCCCACGCGCCGATGCCGCTCGTCTTGTCGGGCGTGATGTTGAACGCGTGCCAGCCCGATACCGTCGCGCCCGAGAAGCGGTCGGTCGATTTCAGCCCTTGCATGAAATTGCGCGGCGTGTGGCATTCCTCGCAATGCGCGAGACCTTCGACCAGATACGCGCCGCGATTCCATTGCGGGCTTTGCTTCGGGTCGGGAACGAAGCGGCCTTCGTTGAAATTGAACAGGTTCCAGACGACCATCAGCCAGCGCAGATTGAACGGGAACGAGAGCTCGTTGCGCGGCGGCGCGTAGTGGATCGGCTCGACCGTGTTCAGATAGGCGCGGATCGCGAGCACGTCGCGCTCCGCGACGCGCGTGTATTCGGGGTACGGAAACGCCGGATACAAACGCTCCCCGCTCTTGCCGATGCCTTCGTGCATCGCGCGCACGAAGTCGGCGTCGGTCCAGCGGCCGATGCCGGTATTGGGGTCCGGCGTGATGTTCGGCGTGTAGATCGTGCCGAACGGCGTCGAGATCGGCACGCCGCCAGCGAACGGTCGCGCCTTGTCCGCGGTGTGGCAGGCGATGCAATCGCCCGCGCGCGCGAGATATTCGCCGCGCTTCACGAGGCTCGCGCCCGCTGCGGCGCTTTGCAGCGCGGCCTCGGCGCCCGCTGCCGACGAGCCGCTCGCCGGGCCCTCGGCGGCCGCGAGCGCGATCGGCGATTCGTCGGCCGGCGGCGGATCCGGCTCGGCCGACGCGTGCCACGCGAGATACAGCGCAAACAGCGAAAACGCCGCGGCGAGGCCGCCCATGCGCTTGGGCCAGCGGCGAGGGTCGGCGGGCTTGAGGCGCGACCTGTGGTTCGTCATCGAGTTTCTCCGTCAAGTCTCACAGTTCACGCTTGAGCTTGTCGGCGAGCTTCAGCGACAGCGCCGCAATCGTCAGCGTGCAGTTGACGGACGCAGCGGACGGCATCACGCCGCTGCTCGCGATAAAGAGATTCTGATGATCGTGCGTGCGGCAGTCCGCGTCGACGACCGAGTCGCCCGCGTCGTTGCCCATGATCGTCGTGCCCATGATGTGATTGTTCGGCGCGAAGGTATCGTCGAACGCGACCTTGGTGCCGCCGAACAGCGCCGCGATCTGCGCATAGAGCTCGTGCGTGTTCGCCGCGCTCTTCGTCACGTAGTCGTTGATCGAGTAGTAGATCTCGGGTTGCGCAATGCCGAGCGCGTCCTTGTGATCGGCCGACGGCACGATGCGGTTCCCGGGCTCGGGCAGGTGCTCGTGGAAGCTGTTGATCGTGAGCAGGCGTGCTGCGCGGTCGCGGATCTGGCGGTCCAGTTCGGCGCCCGTCAGGCCCTTTTGCAGCAGCGCGGCGGTGATCGCCATGGTCGGCACGCCGTTCGACAGATGCAGCTTCTTCGCCGCGTAGTCGGAGCGGAACGCGCCGTCGCGGAAGCTCACGATCGATGTCATCTCCATTGGCCCGCGCCCCGGCCACAGCGCCTCGTTCGCGAGAAAGCTCACGCCGGTGCCGGGGTGGTCCATCAGATTGCGGCCCACTTGATCGGAGCTGTTGCCGATGCCATGCGGGAATTTGTCGCTGGTCGACATCAGCATCAGCTTCGGCGTTTCGATGCCGTTCGCCGCCAGCACGAAGAGCTTGCCCGTGATGCGCGCCGTCGCGCCGCTCGGGTCCTTGTAGTGGACCGCGGTGATGAGCCCCTTGTCGTCAGCCTCGACGCGGTAGACCACCGCCTGCGCAATCAGCTTTGCGCCGGCTTGCTCGGCCTTCTCGGCGTGAATCGCGCCGTTGTACATCGCGGCGATCGGGCAGATCGGCATGCAGTTGTTGTTGCCGCAGCAGGTCGGGCGCGCGTCGTAGGGACGGCTGTTGCGCGCGACCGGCTCGGGCACGACCTTGAAGTTCTGTGCGTTGAGGACATCGGAGAAACGCTGATCCATGTACGACAGCGGCAGCGGCTTCATCGGGTAAGGCTTGCTGCGCGGCGAGCCCAAGTCGATCGACGCTTCGGGACCGGACACGCCCAATTGCACTTCGGCCGCGTAGTACCAGGGCTCCAGCGTCTCGTACGGATATGGCCAGTCGCGGCCGACGCCGTACAGCGTCTTCAGCTTGAAATCCGACGGCAGCAGCCGCCAAGCCGCCGCCGCCCAGTGCCACGTCGTGCCGCCGACGAGCCGGATGTACTGCGAGTTGTACGGATAGGCGCCCTTCTGGATCAGATAGTCGTTCGGCGGCGAGTACTCGGGATGCGGCGCGTAAGGCGCCGACGGATACGGCGTCGCGAAATCGGCCTTGGCGGGCGAGTTGCGAAAATTCTCGACGATCTGCCAGCGCGGAATGCGCGGCCCCGCTTCGAGCAGGATCACCGACGCGCCCGCGAGCGCGAGCTGATGAGCGATCAGACTGCCTGCGACGCCCGAGCCGACTACGACGACGTCGGCTGAGTTGTTGACTGCCATTCCTGACCTCAACGATAGATCTGTTGTTGCGGTTCGTGCCTGCGTTCCGCGAAAACGATTGCGGCTTGCCAGGCGTTGGTGCCGTTCGTGCGGCGCTTCATGCGGCGCGTTTCGCCGTCACGCGATCGACGGTTTCTGCGCCCAATAAAACGGCACGTCTCTGCAGTACGAGGGGATGGTCAGCACGTCCTTCACCGGATCGAACATCAGCGCCCGCTCGTAGGCGACGACCTGCACGTTCGGCATGTCGCCGACGAGGCCCAGGTACCACGCGCGCATGACCCGGCCGACAGTCTTCGCGAGATTCGGCTGGGCGACCGCGAGCGCTTGCGTGACGATATCGCTCGGCACCGAAGCGTGCCCTTGCAGCCACGTGTTGAGGGCGGCGACGTTCTGCGTGAATTGGCTGTCGGCTTTCGAGAGCGTGTCGTAGACGCGCTTGCCGAGAATCGAGTCGAAGCTCGTGCGGCCGGTCAGTTGCTGCGAGAGCGCGAGGAAGGCGTCGAGGCCGCCGCCCGCGGGCGGCGTGAACGCAAACGCGGGCGAAACGGCGAACGGCAAACCGATGCTTGCCGCCGCGCCGAAGGCGAGCGCAACCGCCGACGCGCACGCTCCGAGCACGAACTGCCTGCGAGAGAACGCGGATGACGCCGTCTCTGGCGCGTCGTCCGCTTGGGCATCTGTCATGTGGGCTCCAGATGATGTCTTGTGTGATCCAGCCGGCCTGGTCCGGCTGTCCGCTCCCGAGTTGGCCTTGTCGCCGCCGTAGGGCGGTCTTGTGCACTCTGGCGGTAG
>DATGHJ010000350.1:0-4712 GCA_035308085.1 Trinickia sp.
TACTTCCGCGGCTGGAATTGCCGCCCGTCGACACCGAGGCGGGGGTGCTCGCGCGTATGCTGCTGTCAGAAAATGCAGGGCCTGCGCATGAAAGTTTTGCCAATCAGACTGAAGCTCATGAGGCAATGCGATGGATGGTCAACGTGTTGAAAAATCGCCTCAAGCTCGGTTCGCAGCACTTTTCGGCAGGCCGTCAGGCCACCACGTTAAAGGAGTTGATTAAAGCACCAAATCAAATAGAAGGATTCGGCGACTACCCAAATATCGCTGAGCAGTCGTCAAAAAATATAAGGCAAATTGTAGATATTGCGAACGACGGTACGCACGCACACCATTCGATATATCGCGCTTACTTGGAAAGCGCATTGACGATCGCAACGGTGCAGGATGTTGGCATGGACCCCTGCCCCACCAGCCTTTACGCTTGGCGCACGAAAAACCGGGCCTCCCCGGGGAAAAATTTTAGAAAATATGCAACCAAGGGCGGACAGGATTTCTATACGCTAACCGATGACTTCTTGTTGCTCGTCTCGCGCAATGGGAGGGTTCAATGAGGAGGCGCGCGGTAGGATGGTTTCTAGCAATTCTGGGCTGGACTCTACTCGCTCCGAACCAGGCTTGTAGCGCCGACGATCTTCCGGACGGGTTTGCCAGTAAGCCTGATCGGAGATTCAAGGTATCGCAAGACCCGTTCTATCGACGTCCGCAAGACGCGATTAGATATCGGGTTGCAGCAGACAAGAAGAACAACCGCGTCAATTTCTTTTGCGTTGCCGGTTACCAATGGATGGACGGTTCCAGGCGCGTTCTGGTTCTCTGGAAAGAAGAAGCAACGCTGATGGACTGGGGCGGGAGTCGCTATGACGACCTTCGTGAAAGCAGCCTCAGCAGGGGGGCTGGCCATAACACCAAACTCGGAAGAGACACCGTCAAGAATCCCGACGACATCAACGGCAGCACCTACCTCGAAACGGAGCAATGGTGGCACGCCGTCGCCAACGACTGCATGAAGCACGGAGAGAAGTACACCATCGAGCCGTTCAAAGTTTCCACGCCGACGACGGAGGACAACCAGTAGCAAGAGGCGCGTGCGTGCCGTACAGACGGCGGGCATCGGCTGGAACCCAATCGCATCGACGAATTCCAGCCGCCTTTACATGCGGCTCCCCCCGCCGTCCATTCCACCGAACACGGGCAGTCCCACCGCCCGCAATCGCCCCCGGCACGCGTTTTCCGATATACTTTGCCGTCTGTTGTTACAGCCGCTGCGCATGGATGGATACAGCGGAATTCACAGCGCGCCGATTTGCTGACTCGATTGCGGGCGCGCGAACCTTCGAAACCGGAGGTTCACTATAAATGCGGCTAAAGAGGTCGTCAGCCGCGCACTTCCTCCCTCAGCGCACGCCGACACCATTTAGCCGCCCCTGTCAGAAGGCGGAATGAATGGAATCGATCGGTATCGTCGCTCCACAAAAAATGCAGTTTACCGAGCCGCTCGCGATGCAGAACGGCAGCTCGCTCGACAGCTACGACCTCATGGTCGAAACCTACGGCACACTCAACGCGGCGCGCTCGAACGCCGTGCTCGTCTGCCACGCGCTGAACGCGTCGCATCACGTCGCGGGCGTCTACGCGGACGAGCCCAAGAACGTCGGCTGGTGGGACAACATGGTCGGCCCCGGAAAGCCGCTCGATACGAACCGCTTCTTCGTGATCGGCGTGAACAACCTCGGCTCGTGCTTCGGCTCGACCGGGCCGATGAGCCTCAATCCCGCGACGGGCAAGCCCTATGGCGCGAGCTTTCCGGTCGTGACGGTCGAAGATTGGGTGAACGCGCAGGTGCGCGTCGCCGACGCCTTCGGCATCGAGCGCTTCGCGGCCGTGATGGGCGGCAGCTTGGGCGGCATGCAGGCGCTCGCGTGGAGCACGATGTACCCCGAGCGCCTCGGCCACTGCATCGTGGTCGCGTCTACGCCCAAACTCTCCGCGCAGAACATCGCGTTCAACGAAGTCGCGCGCTCGGCGATCCTGTCGGACCCGGATTTCCACGGCGGCGACTACTACGCGCACGGCGTGAAGCCGAAGCGCGGCCTACGCGTGGCGCGGATGATCGGCCACATCACGTACTTGTCCGACGACGACATGGCTGCCAAATTCGGCCGCGCGCTGCGTCGGGCCGAAGGCGCGCTCGACGAGTACAACTTCAACTTCGACGTCGAATTCGAAGTGGAATCGTACCTGCGCTACCAGGGCGACAAGTTCGCCGACTACTTCGACGCGAACACCTATCTCCTGATCACGCGTGCGCTCGACTACTTCGATCCGGCCAAGGCGTTCGACGGCGACCTGACCGCCGCGCTTGCGCACACCAAGGCGAAGTACTTGATCGCGAGCTTCTCGACCGACTGGCGCTTCGCCCCGGCGCGCTCGCGCGAGATGGTGAAGGCGCTGCTCGACCACAAACGCCAGGTGACCTACGCGGAAATCGACGCGCCGCACGGCCACGACGCATTCCTGCTCGACGACGCGCGCTATCACAACCTGATGCGCGCCTATTACGAACGCATCGCCGAGGAGGTGGGCGCATGAACCAGCACGCTATCGACACTCTCACCGCACGCTCCGACTTCCGCGCGATCGCCCGCTGGGTCGAGCCGCGCTCGACCGTGCTCGACCTCGGCTGCGGCGACGGCTCGCTGCTCCAGCTCCTTTCCGAAGAACTCGAAGTCTCGGGCTACGGGATCGAGATCAACGACGCCGGCGTGCTCGCGTGCGCGAAGAACGGTGTGAATGTGATTCAGCAAAACCTCGAAGACGGCCTGCGCCTCTTCGAAGACGGCAGCTTCGATTTCGCGGTCCTGTCGCAGACGCTGCAGACCATTCACCAGACCGCCGCGATCTTGCGCGAGACGGTGCGCGTCGGCAAGCAGTGCATCGTGTCGTTTCCGAACTTCGGCTTTTGGGCGCACCGGCTGTCGGTGTTGCAGGGGCGCATGCCGGTGTCGAAATCACTGCCTTATCAGTGGCACAACACGCCGAACGTGCGCGTGCTCACGATCAAGGACTTCGAGGCGCTCGCGCCGGAAGTCGGTATCGAAATTCTCGACCGCGTCGTGCTGCACGGCGGTCAGACGGTGAGGTGGGGGGTTAACTGGCGTGGTAGTCTTGCGGTCTATCGCGTCAAAAAAGGGTAGCCCCATCAAACGAGACATGCCCGATCCGGTCAACGAGCAGGCAAAAGAGCCGGTGAATCAACAGGAACAGGACCAGAAACCGCCGCACGAGCACCACGAGCCGCCCGCGCTGAGCGCCCACGAGGCGCATCCGGGCTGGCGGGCGTTCCTGAACCGGCACATGCTGATTTGCGTCTTTCTCGGCTTCACCTCGGGATTGCCGCTCTTTACGCTCGTCTATCTCGTGCAGGCGTGGCTTCGCTCGGAAGGCGTCAATCTCAAGGAAATCGGCCTCTTTGCGCTGATCCAGTTCCCGTACACGTGGAAATTCGTCTGGGCGCCGCTCATGGACCGCTACGTCCCGCGCCTGCCGGGCTGGCGTCCGGGGCGGCGGCGCGGCTGGATGCTCGTCACGCAATTGCTGGTCGCGGGCGCGATCGCCTCGCTCGGCCTCGTCTCGCCGCGCACCGATATCTGGACCGTGGCCGCGCTCACCGCGCTCGTCGCCTTCTTCGGCGCGAGCCAGGACATCGTGATCGACGCCTACCGGCGCGAGCTGCTGCGCGACACCGAGCAGGGGCTCGGCAACGCGGTCCACGTGAACGCCTACAAGATCGCTGCGCTGATTCCCGGCTCGCTCTCGCTGATCCTCTCCGACCACATGCCGTGGAACATCGTGTTCGCCGTGACCGCGGCGTTCATGCTGCCCGGCATGATCATGACGCTTGTCGTGCGCGAACCCGAGATCCACGGCGCGCCGCCGAAGAATCTGCGCGAAGCGATCGCGCTGCCGTTCTCCGAATTCGTCGCGCGGGACGGCTGGCGCACGGCGCTCGTCATCCTCGGCTTCATTTTCCTCTACAAGCTCGGCGACACGATGGCGACCACCTTGTCGACCTCGTTCTTCCTCGACATCGGCTTCGACAAGACGCAGATCGGCGTGATCGCGAAGGCCACGGCGTTCTGGGCGAGCATCGCGGGCGGCATCATCGGCGGCGCGTGGCTCGTGAAGATCGGCATTGCGCGCGGGCTGTGGATTTTCGGCGTCGTGCAGATCGTGTCGACGCTCGGCTTTGCGTGGCTTGCGAAAATCGGCCCGTCGCCGGCCGCACTCGCGCTGATCTATGGCTTCGAGACCTTCTCGACCGGGCTCACGCTCGCGGCGTTCACGGCCTATATCGCGAGCACCACCGACCCCCGCTACACCGCGACGCAGTTCGCGCTCTTCACGAGCCTGGCCTCGGTGCCGCGCACGCTCGCTTCGGCGTCGAGCGGCTTCGTCGTCGCGCAGATCGGCTGGTTCGATTACTTCATCGCGTGCGCCGTGCTCGCGCTGCCCGGCATGCTGCTGTTGCCGATGATCGCGCCTTGGAGGGCCCGGTCGTGAGCGCAGCGGCTTCGTCGGCGCGACGCCGCATCGCGGCGCTGCTTTGCGCGGGCGCCCTGGTTTCGAACTTGCCGATCGCGGCCACCGCGCAGACGGCGTCAAGCACGCCCGTGAGCCCATCCTTGGCCACGCCCACGCCGCCCATGCCC
>DATGHJ010000351.1:0-3098 GCA_035308085.1 Trinickia sp.
CAGCCAGGCCGCGCGCATCGGCGGCAACGCGGCGAGCGCTTGCCACTTCAGCGCGAGCGCAATGACGAGCGCGATCGCGCCGAATGCGCCGATGCGCGAGTCGTGCATGATGCGCAGCACGTCCTCGCGCGTATAGCCGCCGCCGAACGCGTCGCAGGAGTCTGCAAGACCGTCTTCGTGAAAGGCGCCGGTAACGGCGAGCGTCGCCGCCATCGACAGCAGCACCGCGATCCCGACCGGAAACACCCGCAGCGCGGCGAGACACGTCAACGCGCCCAAGCCGCCCACCAACACACCGACGAGCGGAAAGTATCGCGCCGACGCGCTCAGATAGCTGAGCTCGAAGCCGACCCGGCGCGGCACCGGAACGCGCGTGAAATAGCCGAGCGCCGTGAAGAAATAGCGGACTTCGGCGAGCAGGTTCACCGGCGGTTTCTCGGGCAGATTCGCGGGCCGCGTCTCTCCTCGCCGCTCGACGCTTTCATCGCGCATCGCGGTTCGCGACGCCCGCCGATTCGAAGCTCGCCATCTCGTTGAGGAACGCGACGGCCGCGCGCACGACCGGCAGCGCGAGCGCCGCGCCCGTGCCCTCGCCGAGCCGCATGTCGAGCGCGAGGAGCGTCTTCGCGCCGAAATGATCGAGCATGCGGCGATGCCCCGCTTCGTTCGACGCATGCGCGAACACGCAGTACTGGCGCACCGCGGGCTCGAGCGAATCCGCGACGACGAGCGCTGCCGTCGCGATGAACCCGTCGACGAGAATCATCATCTTCGCTTCGGCCGCGGCGAGGTACGCACCCGCCATCATCGCGATCTCGAAGCCGCCGAACGTGGCGAGCACGTCGAGCGGATCGCTGCTCGCCGGATGGAAGGCCAGCGCCGAAGCCAGCACGTTGCGCTTTTTCGCGAGCCCCGCGTTGTCGAGCCCGGTGCCGCGGCCGACGCAATCGTCGATGGGCGCACCGCACAGCCGGCTCATCACGCACGCCGCGGACGACGTGTTCGCGATCCCCATCTCGCCGAAGCCGATCACGTTGGTGCCGAGCGCCGCATGATGACGCACGCGCTCCGCTCCCGCGGCGAGCGCGGCACGGGCTTCGTCGAGCGTCATCGCGGGCTCGTGCGCGAAGTTGCGCGTGCCGGGCGCGATCGGAATGTTCACGAGGTTCGGCGCATCGGGCAGCGGCGTCGCGACACCTGCATTGACGACTTCGAGCGTGAGCCCGGCAACGCGGCTGAACACGTTGATCGCCGCCCCGCCCGCGAGAAAGTTCGCGACCATTTGCGCGGTGACGGCCTGCGGATACGGGCTCACGCCTTCATGCGCGATGCCGTGATCGCCTGCGAACACGATCATCACGGGACGCTTGACGCTCGGACGCGTCGTCCGTTGGATCAGACCGATCTGTCTCGCAAGCACTTCGAGCAAACCGAGGCTGCCGGGAGGCTTCGTCTTGGTGTCGATGATGTGCTGCAGCTCGGCGCGCAATGCGAGGTCGAGCGGCTCGACGATCGGAAGAGGAGTTGAAGCATTCATGGTCATGTCCGGATATATCCGCATTTGGCCGGCATTGCGCTGCGACTAGCCATATAGCGCGCGCCCATGCGGCCTGCTATCACACTGTGGCCACCATACCTGGAGTCGCACAGCCTGTTAATTCGGTAAAACCGCATGCGCCACGCGCGCTGCGCCTTACAAAAGTCTCGACGCGCTCGCCGGCCCGGCCCTCAATGCCGGCACCAGCGCCTCGTGCCCCGCGTCCTCGATCAGCACGAGCGGATAGCCGAACGCACGGCTCGCGAGCGCGGGCGTCAACACATCGCGCACCGGGCCGGCATGCGCCGCGCCGTCGCCGTCCATCAGCAACGCATGCGTCGCAAAGCGGCGCGCCAGATTCAAATCGTGACACGACAATATGACCGTGCGCGGCGCGGCGTGCGCCCCCGTTGTCCAATGCGTGAGCGTCTCGAAGCAATCAATCTGATGATGCAGGTCAAGATGCGCGAGCGGTTCGTCGAGCAGCAACAGCGGCGCGTCCTGGCACAGCGCGGCGGCAAGCGCCACACGCTGCCGCTCGCCGCCCGACAGCGACAGCACGTCGCGCGCTGCGAGCGGCGCGAGGTCGAGCGCGTCGAGCGCGGCCTGCGCTGCCGCGCGATCGTCGTCACGCTCCCAACCCCAGCCCGTCAGATGCGGAAAGCGATTGAGCAGCACGATATCGAGCACGCGTGCGCTGAACGCATCGCGAATGCTTTGCGGCATCAGCGCGCGACGTTGCGCGAGCTTGACGCCCGGCCAGTCCGCGAGACGCACGCCGTCCATTTCGACGTGCCCGTGCGCACTCTTCATCAAGCCCGCGAGCGTCGAGATCAACGTCGTCTTGCCCGCGCCGTTCGGACCGGCTATGCACCAGATCTCGCCGGGATAGAACGTATGCGTGAAGTCTTCGAGCAGCGTGCGCGAACCTGCGCGCAGCGTCAGACGCTGCGCCGACAATTGCGGCGCGCGGCCGGCGGCATCAAAGCGGGAAGCGGGAAGCGGGGCAGCGCGCATCGCTATCGCGGCCTCGCCAAGAGCATCCACAGAAACACCGGTACGCCGATCAGCACCGTGATGACGCCCACCGGCAATTGCGCCGGCGCGACGACGGTGCGCGCGACGAGGTCGGCGCCCATCACGGCGACTCCGCCCGCAAGCGCCGACGCAGGCAACAGCATGCGCTGATCGTTGCCGCACGAAAGGCGCAACGCGTGCGGCACGACAAGCCCGATGAAGCCGATCGTGCCGGCGGTGGTCACCGCCGCGGCCGCGGCGAGCGATGCGACCAGATACACGCGCAAGCGCAAGCGCACGACAGGAACGCCGAGCGCTTGCGCCGCCGAATCGCCGCGCAACAGCACATTGAGCTGAGGCGCCACCGGCACGATCGCAACGAGCGCAACGGCAAGCGCGGCCAACGCGGGCCACGCCGTGCCGACGCCGTTCAAGTCGCCGGTGAGCCAGAAGAGGATGCCGCGCAAGTGACTCTCGGGCGCGAGCGACAGCAGCAGCGTGATACATGCATACCACCCCGCCGCGATCACGGCGCCCGTCAACA
>DATGHJ010000352.1:0-7148 GCA_035308085.1 Trinickia sp.
GCATCGAGCCTGATGCACCGCTACGGAACGATCGACGAGCAAGTCGGCGCGATTCTGTTTCTCGCTTCGGACGACGCCTCTTACATCACGGGTACGGTGCTGCCCGTGGGCGGCGGCGATCAGGGCTGAGCCGGACGTTTCTCAGAGCATCCGGCGCAGCACGTTGTTGCGGCTCACGAACCTAATTGCTTGAGTTCAGCCTTCAGTGCAACCGACCGCTACCTCTGACCGCCCTAACCCGAGAGTTCCAGGCCGAGCCCATCGAGCAATGGTTTCAGCACTTCGCCGGCAGGTCGCCAGAGTTGCAGCGAAGTTCGATACAAGGGCTGGCGCACCTGCGATGCGCTCGCGGTCGTCACCTGCCGGCGCGTCTGATGGAACGAAAGGCAACGCTCATCCCATTCGAGTCCGCAATGCGTGAGCATCTTGCGCGTCGTGCCCTCCAGATCGTCGACCAATTCCTCGTATCGCACTTCGAGCATGACGTGCGCGGGCAAGACTCGCCGCCAGTGCGCCATGAGCGCGTCGTAGGCGCGGTAGTAACGCCCCAGCTCACCCAGGTCATAACCGAACGGCACGTCCCGGAACGTCCGCGAGAAAATCGACAGGCACGTTTCCACCGGCGCGCGACGGCAATGGATGATCCGCGCGTTCGGCAACGCCAGGCGAATGAGCCCCAGGTGAGAGAAATTGAACGGGTATTTGTCGGTAAAGCGCCGATAGCCTCGCGCGTTCGGCAAAGCGGAGTGAATGCGACGCAAATAGTCCGCGCCTAGCGACGCAAATTGCCGGACAGACACATTGTGCACAGCCTGAATGTTGATCTCGGGAAGGTTCAGGCCATCGGGCGTGATGGCGGTAAAAACCGCATGCCCGAACTCGGCCCGCTCGCCCGCGCCGAACACATGCGGGTGGCTGGCGAGTATCTGCTCGACCAGCGAGGAACCGGAACGCGGCATGCCGACGATAAAAATCGGACCGTCCGGCGCATCGCGCTGAGCGTCGACACGCTTGAACACGTCCGCAGTGAACCATCCAGGCAAGCGACCCAGCAGCGCAAGCGTCGTTGCTTCGTCATACTGAGCACTGCGGCGATACAGGGCGTTGCCCCGCAGGATATGTGCGAACGAGCGCTCGTTTTGCCCGACATCGGCCAATGCATTGCCAAACGCGAAATGCAGCTGCGCCTGATTATCCGGCGTCAGCGAATCGATGCGCGACGCGAGCTCTTCCAACGCGGTGAAATAAGAATCGCCAGCGTCGAGCCGCTGCAATTGCATGAAATTGCCGTAGTAAAGCGCGTTGTCCGGCGCGGCATCGATCGCCCGGCGATACGCTTGCCGCGCTTCGGCAACACGCCCAAGCGATTGCAAGCAATTCCCGAGATTGTTGTAGGAGCCGTGCAACTGCGGATTCAATCGCACCGCTTGCTGGTAGCAAGCCAGCGCCTCGTCCAGCCGATCCATCTGCTGGAGGACCCAGCCAAGGTTGTGGTGAATGTCGGCGCTATCCGGCGCAAGCGACTTCGCCTGCTGGAATTGCTCCAGGGCCTCGGGAAAGCGCCTCAGCCTGCATAGCGTCGAGCCGAGGTTGTGATAGACGCCGAGCGCAAGAGGAAACATCGCGCGCACCCTTTCGTAGCATGCGATCGCTTGTTCGAGTTCACCGCGGGCTGCCAGAGCATTGCCGCGCGCGAACCAGTCTTCTGCCGTGGCTGGGTGCTTGTCGTGCTTCATGGGAATCAAAGAAAGCGAATCGAAAAATGAAGCGCGGCCATCGTGCCGCTTCTCGATTGCGACTTTCCCTGACCAAGCTGTACCGGGAAGTTAACAGGATTCGGAGCGCGGTTTGTTTCTGGAAATTAACCGTTCGTTACTGAAGAAAGCGCGGCGTAGGCGCGATGGTCCGCGTCGCCGTGAAACCGTTCTCGGTTTCACGGCGCGCGGCGGTTTGGTTCCGTGCGGCCGATGAGTCCGGTAACAAGAAAGACTTATAAAAGCGTGCAGACTTGATCGAATTCGAGCCGGGGTCCGCGTGCGAAGAGCCCCGACTTATCGCCATACCCGAGATTGCAAAGGAAATTCGATTTGATGTGGCCTTCGGGAAAGAATTCCTCGACGGAATACTGCTCGCTCGTTCCGGCGCCGAAGAATGCCTCGTCGACTTTGGCGTTGTCGAACCCCGACATCGGTCCGCAATCCAGCCCCACCGCTCGCGCGGCCAAGATCAGATAGGCGCCTTGCAAACTGGAGTTGCGTTTCGCGGTCACGTCGACCATTTCCGGCGAATTGGCGAAGTAATCGCGCATGCCGGGATTGTGCGGAAAGAGCAGCGGCAGCTTCTCGTAGAACTTCAGGTCGTAAGCGACGATGGCCGTGACTGGCGCGTTCATCGTCTTGTCCACGTTTCCCGGAGCGAGCGCCGGCAACAGCCGCTCTTTCGCCGCCTTCGTGCGCAAGAAGAGAATCCGGGCGGGACTGCAATTGGCGCTGGTGGGAGCCCACTTCATCAGGTCGTAAAGCCGGCGCAAGGTTTCGTCCGAAACTGGCTCGTTCAGCCACGCGTTGTAGGTACGCGCTTCACGAAACAGAAGATCAAGTCCGGCATCATTCACTGTGTCTTTCATAAATCCTCCTTGAGCAAATGGCCGCGGCGGCCCGGCATAACGCGCTCGCGGCGACGATCGAGCCTTTCACGTCAGCACGGCGAGCTTCGCGCTCGCGCTGTTGTCCTCCATGCAACGGTGCGCTTCGACGATGTCTTGCAGTCGAAACACCTTTCCTACCTTAATCCGTATCGTGCCCTTTTCAAGCTGATCCAAGCGTTCCGCAAGCTCGGTTACCTGAAGGCGACCGTCGGGTTCGCGCTGCGGCATCCCGGCGTTGCTGCCCGCTTCGAATAATGCTTGTCGAGGTTGAAATGCTCAAATCAAATAACGGCGTGAATGCAGATGCTAACGAAGGCACTTCCCTGCGACAAACAAGATTTCCCGCTTTCGATGTCGCGTTCAGAGCGCCACCGCAGCAGCGATCCACGCTGCTGCGGTGGCGTCATATCCGTGCGAAGCGTCCATCACGTTCAGTCGAGCGCTTTATTGCCGGTCTCCTCGAACATCGAAACGGCGATGAGCGAGATCAGGACACAGCCGATCATGTACCACGCCGGCGCCATCTTGCTGCCCGTCGCGCGGATCAGCCAGCCGGCGAGGAGTTGCGCCGTGCCGCCGAACACCGAAACGGCAATGGCATACGCGCTCGACATGTACCCCGCGCGCAGATGCTTCGGGAAGTTTTCCGGCATCAGCGCGTAGGCAGGAGCTGAGCCCATCGTGTAGCAGAGCATCAGCACGATCAGCGCGGCGAGCACGACCGGCAGCGACGGGAAGTGCGTCATGCTCCAGAACGCCGGATACAGCAGCAGGATCAGCGCGATGCGGCCGATCACCGTGAGCGGCTTGCGGCGGCCCATGCGATCCGACCACGCGCCGTAGAGCGGGCACATCACGAGCGATATCGTGCTCGACGCGACGCCCGCCAGCATCGACATCTTCGGCGGCAGGCCGAGGTACTGGATGCAGTACGTGGGCATGTAATACATCATCACGTAGGTCGATACCGACATGCCCATGATCGAGAAGATCGTCAGAAACCAGTTGCGCACGTACAGGCCGCGCTTGGGATCGTCGCGGCTTGCCACGGCAATGGCCGCGGGCGCTTCTTCGCGGATGTGGCGGCGCAGATAGATGCCGACCGGCGCGATCAGCGTGCCGAACAGGAACGGAATGCGCCAGCCCCAGCTATGCATCGTGTCCGCCGACAGCAGGAAGCCGAGGCTCGTTGCAAGGCCCGATCCGAGCAGTGCCGCCGCACCCTGGCTCGCGAGCTGCCAGCTCGCCCGAAAACCCCGGCTTGCCGTGCCGCCCATCTCCAACAGCGTCGCGGTCGCCGCACCAAACTCGCCGCCCTGCGCAAAGCCCTGCACGAGCCGCGCGATCACGATCAGAACCGGCGCGGCCAGCCCGATCTGCGCGTAAGTCGGTGCAAGCCCGATGGTGGCCGATCCAATCGCCATCAACAGGATGGTGAGCGTGAGCGCAGGCTTGCGTCCGGCGCGGTCCGCGTAACGGCCGAGCACGATACCGCCGAGCGGACGCATCACGAAGCCCACGGCGAACACCGCGAAGGCAAGCAGGGACGACGTGATCGGATCGTCTGCGGGAAAGAACTGGCGGCCGATCGTCAGTGCGAAGTAGCTATAGACGGTGAAGTCGAAGAACTCGAGCAGGTTGCCGATCACCGCCGCCAGCACGATCTTGCGCTGCTGTCCGGGCGTCACGAGAGGCGCAGCGACGCGCGGTGTAGCAACGCCCGGCGTAGCGACGCCCGGCGTAGCAACGCCCGGCGTAGCAACGCCCGGCGTAGCGACGCCCGGTGCTTCGGCGTCCGTGCGAGGCAGCGAATTGGTCGCCGTGTTCATGCGCGGTCCTTGCTGAGAAAGCGTTCGACGAGACGCGTCCAGAAGGCCGCGCCGATCGTCAGGTTTTCGTCATTGAAGTCGTAACGGGCGTTGTGCAGCATCGGCCTTCCTTCGCCGTTGCCGAGCCGCACGAAGCAGCCGGGGCGCTGTTGCAGGTAATACGCGAAGTCCTCGCTGCCCGCGATCGGCGGGAACGGCGCGATGACGTGCTCCGGCCCGACCAGCTCGACGGCCACCTGGCGCGCGAATTCGGTCTCGGCCTCGCTGTTGACGAGCACCGGATAGCCGCGGATGAAGTCGATCTCGGCCGTCGCACCGTAGGCTTGCGCCTGCGAGTCGACGATCGCGCGGATGCGCGCTTCGAGCGTCTCGCGCACCGCCGGCGAGAACGAGCGCACGCTCATTTCGAGCACGGCGTCCTCGGGAATCACGTTCGGCGCGTGACCGGATCGAAACGAGCCGACCGTCACCACGGCGGCTTCGTTCGGATCGACGTTGCGAGCCACCACCGATTGCAGCGCCATCACGATGCTGCTGCCCACCACGACGGGATCGACGCTCAGATGCGGCCGCGCCGCGTGGCCGCCACGGCCGACGATGCGCACCTTGACGGTGTCGCACGCGGCCATCAGCGGCCCCGCGCGAAAGCCGAACGTGCCGACCGCCACGCCCGGATGATTGTGCAGCCCGAAGATCGCGTCGCACGGAAAACGCTCGAACAGGCCGTCGGCGATCATGCGCACGGCGCCGCTGTCCGACCCGGCCTCTTCGGCCGGCTGGAAGATCAGGTGCACGGTGCCGTCGAAGCGGCGCGTCTTCGCGAGATGCTGCGCGGCGCCGAGCAACACCGTGGTGTGGCCGTCGTGGCCGCACGCGTGCATCTTGCCGGCGTGGACACTCGCATAGTCGAGGCCCGTCTGCTCGTGGATCGGCAACGCGTCCATGTCGGCGCGCACGCCCACCGTGCGCGTGCCGGTCCCCACCTTCAGTGACGCGACGAGCCCATGCCCGCCGACGTTGCGCGTCACGTCGTAGCCCCAGGCGTCGAGCTTGTCCGCCACGAAGCGCGCCGTATCGGCTTCCTCGTAGGACAGTTCGGGATGCTGGTGGATGTGATGCCGGATCTCGTCGAGTCGCGATCGGGCTTCGGCCAGGTCGGCGACGGTGCAGTAACGGTTTTCGCTCATGGTGCGGGACGGCTCCTTCTTCGGCGCGTGCGGAATGAATGCGGTGGCTCATGGCGGCGAAAGGAAAGTGTCATGCACAAACCGCCAACGATTCCGGCCGAGTATTGCACCGACGAAAAACTCGACCCATGACGGAATCCAGTCGAAAATGTTGCCTTTCAGGCAACGATCGGCGTGGCGGCGCAAGCCGTACCCACGCGGGGGGACAGCGGGATGGGCGAGGCGGATCACGGCGCGAGTGGGCCGGCGGACAGGGGTATCGACGAGATCGGCGAGCGCTCGCTGCGCTACCTCGCCGAGATCGCCGCCAACGGAGGGGTGCGGATGGCCGCCGAGGCGCTCGGCGTGAACGCATCGGTGATCAGCCGGCAGGTGGCGGCGCTGGAGCGGCGGCTGCGCTTTCCGCTGATCGAGCGGCGCGGGCGCCACGTGGTCGTGACCGAAATCGGCCAGGTGCTGATCGACCACTACCGCGACGGCCGGCGGCGCCAGCGCGATCTGGCCGCGCGGCTGGAAGAGTATCGGCACCTGAGGCGCGGCCGGGTGGCGCTCGGCGTCGGCGAGGGCTTCATCGGCAATCTGATCGCCCGCGCGCTGCAGCGCTTTTCGAGGACCTACCCCGACATCCTCGTCGAGATCCGTTCGGGGCCGACGCCCGTCGTGCTTTCGCTGGTGCGTGACGACGTCGTCGATATCGGCTTGTGCGCGCGCTCCGCCGACGACCCGGCCATGCGCATTCATCCGTTCGCGGCGAGACCGCTCTGCGCGGTGGTCGCGCCGTCGCATCGCTTTGCGAAAATGACGATGGTGCCGCCGGCCGAGCTTGCGAACGAACGGCTCATCTTCATGACCGAAGCGTTCGGCGTACAGCACTTCGTGCAGTCGCTGCTCGACGACGTGCGGTTGAGCGTGATGCCCGCCTACCGCGTGGACCTCTTCAACACGGCGCAGACGCTCGCGGCTGCCGGTCTCGGCGTTGCGTTCATGTCATCGATTACCGCGCGCCGTGGCATCGAACTCGGCGAGCTGGTTGCTGTGCCCATCGATCACCCGATCGCGGCGGGGTTCGCGAGCCAGATGATGACGCGTGTGGGGCGGCGGCTGTCGCCTGCGGCCGATCATTTGTGGAAGCAGCTGGCGCAGAGTTTTGTGCAAGGTGGAGGCAAATAGGGCAACCGCCATGCTTCGTTCTCCGCTCGATCACGCGAGAGCGGCTACTTGATGGGCACCGCTGCAATGCCCGTCACGCCGGCGCGCAATTCCAGCCGCCAAGCGTCATGGTTTCCGAGCCGTTCACGGTTGCGAAGCTGATTTCGTACAGGTCGCGACCGAATAAGACAGGCACCTTGACCGACATCCCGCCGCGATCATCCGCAAGCGGCACCAGCAACTGGTACTGGGGCGCTCCACCACCAGCCATCGCTACGGTATTGGTACTGTGTCGCGCCGGCGTCCAACGGCGTCCATGCGGTGCCGTTCCATTTG
>DATGHJ010000353.1:0-3282 GCA_035308085.1 Trinickia sp.
ACTCATGCGCTCGCGATAGGCGTCGAACAACGCGCGGTTGTGCGCGCGGTTCGCTGCATGGTCTTCGAGGCTCAACAGCCCCATCGCCGCCTGCGCTTCGGACAACCGTCCGTTCGACGTCTTCACGACTTTCACCGGACGCCCCGCACCATAGCTGCTGCGGATGTTACGCAGGCGTGCGGCGAGTTCGTCGTCGTCAGTGGCGACGCAGGCGCCGCCTGCCGCGTTGAGGATGTCGGATTCGCCGAAGGCCAAGACTTCGAGCGGAGCGAAGCGGCCCGCGCGGGCGCCGTCGATTTCGCAGCCGAAGGCGTGCGCTGAGTCGAACAGCACCGGCACGTCGTGAATGCGCGCGAGACCGGCAAGGATCTCGGCCTGACAGGCACTGCCCCACAGATTGGCGCCGACGATCGCGTGAATCGACGGGGCGTCGGCCAGTTCGGCGGCGCGCTCGAGCGAGATCTGGCCTGTTGCCGGATCGACGTCGCAGAACACCGCTTCGACGCCGCACCACGCGAGCGCGTGCTCGACAGCGAGGTTGGCCACGCCCGGCACGAGCGCGCGTCCGGCGATGGCGAGCGCCTCGCTCGCCATCATCAGACCGATCGTCGGATTGGTGACGCAGACTGCGTGCTTGACGCCGAGAAACGCCTGCAGGCGTTCCTCGAATTCGCGTGCGAGCGGCCCTTGGTTCGTGTAATAGCGGCGCTCGAAGATGCCCTTCATCGCGGCCGTGTAGCGTTCCCACGACGGGCGATTGTGCTGGCCGGCGATGACAGGCTGAGCAAACGCGGGCGTGCGGCTCGCGGCCATGGCGTCGACGTGAGTCATTGGCTCACCTCGCTGGCAGCCGCGGTGTGCGCACGAATGGCGTCGGCATTGGCATGAATGAACGCCAGCAGAGCGACGACGTTGTCGATGTCCTCGAACGTGACGAACTCGCCGCACGGCAGGAGCGCAAAGCGCTCGGCGAGACGGTCGGTTTGCGGCAGCTCGGCGGGAATGTGCGGATACGCCATTGGTTTTGCGTGCAGCGGTGGCGAATAGTACGCGCGCGCGAGCACGTTCTCGGCATTCAGGAGGTCGATTGTCAGCGAGCGCGGCAGCGGCCAGTCGTCGAGCAGTTCGACGACGATGTTCTTGTAGCTCGTACGATGCGCGTCGTCGAATTCGAGCAGCCGCAAGCCCGGCACGGCGGGCAGCGTCGCGCGGTAGCGCAGGTAGCGTTCGCGGTTGAGTGCGCTCTGCGCGTCGAGTTCGTCGAGATTGGCGAGCGCCATCGCGGCGTGAACGTCGGCGAGGCGCGCATCGAGCGCGCCCGGCAGCGCCGCGCCGCCGTCCCGCAACTCGGCCAGCTTGGCGGCGAGCGCGGCGTCGTGGGTCGTCACGTAGCCGCCTTCGAATCCGTTGAGCAGCTTGCTTGCGTGCAGCGAAAAACATTCGGCGCTTCCGAAGCCGCCGATCCGCCCGGCCGCGCACACCTCGTAGACGGATTCGACCGAATCGAACATCAGCGGAACGTGTCGCGCCTCTGCGAGTTCGACGAGCCCGTCGACGTCGCAGCAATTGACGATCGGATGGACACCGAGCAAGAGGGCGGTGTCGTCGCTGATGCAAGCGCTTGCGGTGGCCCCGCTGATCGCCAGTGTCTCAGGATCGACTTCGCAAAAGCGCGGCAGGAGCCCCGTCCACGCGACCACGTCGGCCATGCGCCGGTAAGTGAGCGACGGCATCACCACTTCGCGTTTGCCAGGCAGCGCCAGCGCGACCATCGTCACCGCGAGTGCCCAAAAGCCGCTGCAAAAGCTGACGCAGTGCGCCGCCTGATGAAACGAAGCGAGACGCGCTTCGAGCCGCTTTGTCACAGCGCCTTGCGGCGTGGGCGGCTGCGTGAACGCGTCGCGAGAGTAGGAGAGAAAACGCTCGAAATCGGGCTGAACCAGGTTCGACGTGGACTTCGGCACCGCGAACAGCACCTTCGCGCCGAACAGGGCGAGATCGCCGGCGCTGTGTTTGTCGATCATTGCAGCGATCCTTCCGGTGCCGCGCGCCGGCGCGTGAGCACGACGTCATAGCGATAGTGCTTGGCGAAGAACTCCGGCGGCATCGCGGCAAAGCTCGCGTCCCAGCCCGCGCCGGCCGCGAGCGCGGCGAATTCGTCTTGCGTGCGCCAGATGCCGATTTGCGCAAACGGATCGGTGAGCTCGCCCGGCTCCGGTTCGCGCGGCGCGTAAAACGCGGCGGCGCGCTCGCGGTCGGGCAGGTTGCCGATGAAGATGCGTTCGACGTTGACGAACTTGTCATGGAGCAGTTGCAGCGTGGCCTTCGCGTCGTCTTCCGAGAAGTACGCGAAGCTGCCGTAGCAGAGCGCTTTCGTGAAGCGCTCGGGCTCGGTTTCCGCGCGCAGATATTCGGCCGCACCGTTGGCGACGAACATAAAGCGCGGCGGCTTGGCAAAGTGCGTATTCGCGACGCCGATCAGATACGGCGAAATATCGACGCCGACCAGCCCCGCGCACGAATCGAACAGCCGCTCGGAGAGCGCGCCGTTGCCGCACGCGAGATCGAGCAGCACGTCGCCGGCTTGCGGCGCGAGGTGCTCGCGGATCGCCTGCAGGATCATGTCGATATGCTCGTCGGGCACCGCCTTGCCGCGCACCGTGCGCTTCACTTGTCCCCAGAAGTCCTCGGGCGGGCAGGTTCTCGCGTGCTGGTCGTAGTCGACGGTCGGATAGTTGCGCGGCGCGCTCTTCGGATCGTTCATAACACTCGGTATTTCGGATAGACGCGCAGCGCGGCGTTCAGCTCGCGACGCGGTTGCGCCATGCGCATTCCAGGACGATTTCGATGATCTGGTCCTGGTCCTTCGCTTCCAGCGCCGGGTAGATCGGCAGGCACAGCACCTGGCGCGACAGCGCGGTCGCGACCGGCAGATTGCCGGGCGCCGCCGACGGCAAGCCGCGATACGTCGGGAACTCGCTGATGAGCGGATAGAAATAGCGGCGCGCGGCGATCTGATTCGTGCGCAACTCGGCGTAGAGATCGTCGCGGCTCACCGGGAACTCGGGCGTGACGAGGATCGGGAAGTACGCGTAGTTGCGCGTGCAGTCTTCGGGCACTTCGTGCATCGCGAGCCCGCGCACGTTGCGGAACGCGTCGCGGTAACGCGCGTCGATGCGTGCGCGCTCACGGTTCACATGATCCATGTGCTTCAACTGCAGCAAGCCGAACGCGGCCTGCACTTCGTTCATCTTGCCGTTGATGCCGGGCGCGACGACGGTC
>DATGHJ010000354.1:0-3066 GCA_035308085.1 Trinickia sp.
TTTTTTCGCTTCCTCTTGCGCCGATCGAACCGTCACCCCGCCGATACCGGCTGAACCCGGGCCGCCGCGGTCTTCGCGCGTTCGCGCGCCTCATCGGTGTCTCTGCCCGTCGCGAGCGCGACGCCCATGCGGCGCTTCTTGAAGCTCTCGGGCTTGCCGAACAGACGCAGGTCGGTAAACGGCACGGCGAGCGCGTCGCGCACGCCCTCGAACGCGATGCCCGCTGCTTCGAGCCCGCCGTAGATCACCGCCGACGCCCCCGGCTCGCGCAGCGAGGTGTCCACCGGCAGGCCGAGAATCGCGCGCGCATGCAGCTCGAACTCGGAGAAGCGCTGCGAGCACAGCGTGACGAGCCCCGTGTCGTGCGGACGCGGGCTCACTTCCGAGAACCACACGTCGTCGCCGCGCACGAACAACTCGACGCCAAACAGGCCCCGGCCGCCGAGCGCCGACGTCACCTTGTGCGAGATGTCGCGCGAACGTTCGAGCGCGAGCGCGCTCATCGGCTGGGGCTGCCACGATTCGACGTAGTCGCCCGCCACCTGCACATGGCCGACCGGCTCGCAGAAATACGTTTGCGTGCCGCCGCTTGCGGGATCGATCGCGCGCACGGTCAACTGGGTGATCTCGTAGTCGAACTCGATAAAGCCTTCGACGATCACGCGCCCGTGGTTCACGCGGCCGCCCGCCATCGCGTACTGCCACGCGGGCTCGACGTCGGCTTCGCTCTTCAACACCGACTGCC
Source organism: Trinickia sp. (assembly GCA_035308085.1). Taxonomy (GTDB): domain Bacteria; phylum Pseudomonadota; class Gammaproteobacteria; order Burkholderiales; family Burkholderiaceae; genus Trinickia_A. The sequence continues at coordinate 746 of DATGHJ010000354.1, forward strand.
CCTTGCCCGACGACGACATCACCGGCTTCACGACGCACGGATAGCCGATCTTCGCGATCGCCGTCTTCAACTCGTCGAGCGATTGCGCGAACGCATAGGGCGACGTTGCGAGGCTGAGCTCCTCGGCGGCGAGGCGCCGGATGCCTTCACGGTTCATCGTGAGCTGCGTCGCGCGCGCGGTCGGGATGACTTCGGCGAGGTTGGCGGCTTCGATTTCGGCAAGCGCGTCGGTGGCGATCGCTTCGATTTCCGGCACGATCAAATGCGGCCTCTCCGCTTTGACGAGGTCGATGAGCGCGTTGCGGTCCGTCATGTCGATGACGTGCGCGCGATGCGCGACCTGATGGCCGGGCGCGTTCGGATAGCGGTCGACGGCGATCACTTCGACGCCAAGCCGCTGCAACGCGATGATGACTTCCTTGCCCAGTTCGCCGGCGCCGAGCAGCATGACGCGGGTGGCCGATTTCGACAGCGGCGTGCCGAAGCGTTGACCGATCTGCATGAGAGTTCCCGAAATTTCGAAAGAGATGAAGCGATGGATGCGCGATGTTAACACTTCACATCGGCCCGACACATATCGCGAAAGGCAGACCCCAGACTCGCGACGCAGAGGCCGCGGAGTGCGTTACCCTTACGCCTTCGCCAGCTTGAAGAGGAACGAGGCCATGCCGAATCAGTCAATCGCGCCGCGACGCGCCACCGTTTTTGCGCGCGCAAGGATCTCATTGAGCGCGTTGACCTTAGCCACGCTCGTTGCCGCCTGCGCGATGCCGAAGCACCTCGATTCGTCCGCGCCGCCAAGCGACCCGTTCAATCCGGCGGCAACGCAATTGCTCGACGACACGAGCTGGGAATTGGCGGAGTGGAGAAACGCCGACGGCAGCACGCGCGCGCTTGCGCAAGCCGCGAACGGCGCGAGCGGCGACGCGCTCACGCTCGACTTCTCGACCGCCGGCGGCCAGCGCCGCGTGAGCGGCTTCGCGGGCTGCAACCGTTATATGGGCAGCTATACGCTCAAGAACGGCAGCTTGTCGTTCGGCCCGCTCGCCAGCACGCGCAAGGCGTGTCAATCCGCGGCGGGGAATCTGGAGAGCGCGTATCTCGACGGGCTCGCACATGTCGCGAAAGCCGGCGTGCAAATGAAGCCGCCTCAGCAATTGCAGATCGTGCTCGATAACGGCGAGACGCTGATTTTTTCGCATCCTCGCGGCCAATGATCGCAGCGCGCAACGCTCACGCCAGGTTGCGTCGCGCTGCCGCCGCGCCTCGAATGCGCGCGGCGGATCGCCGGGCGTGGCCGCGAAGCGCCTTGCTCGCATCTTTCGGGCACCCGGCGTGCCCGCCTCTGTCTTAGTGGCGCCTCGCTTCACCGGTTAAACTCGACGGGTTGCGCGAAAAGCGCGTGTCCGTCCTTCGTCAGTCTCTGGCTCTAGCATGCTGCATACGGTAGTTCTCGGCTGGTTCGGCGTCTCCGCCGTCTGGTTGCTTCCTCTTTTCTGGCGTCTTGCGAAGTCCGCGCTGCCGGGCGGCGGCGGACTGCGCGGTCCCGGCACGATCCGTCTGTGGCTCGGCTTCACGGGCGTGCTGCTTGCAAGCTGCACGCTCGAGGCGAGCTTCGCTTCGAGCGGCGCCGACGGGCTCGGCCACGCGCTCGCCGCGGGCCTCGGGCATCTGTTCGGCCGCATCGGCACGCCGCTCGTGATGCTCGCGCTGATGCTCGTGAGCGTGCCGTGGCTCGTCGGCTTTCGCTGGACTAGCGTGCTGCGCTGGGCCAACGTCGCGTTCGGGCTCGGCTTGCCGCTCGATGGAAAAAAACGCGACGACGCACCGCGCGGGCGGCGCGTGGCCGAAGCGGCGAGCGCCGCTGCCGCGTCTGTTGCATCTGTCGCGTTGGACGCGAGCGTGAATCCGATAGCGCCCAAGCAAACTGGCCGATACGCGCGGCCGACCGTCTGGCGTCCGCCAGCGGTGACGCGTGGCGGCAGCAGCGGCGCGCGCGACGGCGCGCCAGTGGAACCCCTCGCGCCCGCCGGCTGGCTGCGCGATCAGGCGGCATCCGCGAATGCGGGCACGCCGGGCATTGATAGGCCAGGCGCCGGCGTACTGGACGCCGATGCGCTGATCGGCAGGCGGGGAGCGGCGGCGATGGCGGCTGCGGCCGCCGGCGCGAGCGCTCCGCAAGGCGATATGACCGCCGGATTCGGCGCGATCGCGAACAGCGCGCCGCGTGCGCCGATGCACGCATCGAATTCGCGCCCCGTAGCGCTCGGGTCGACCGCATCGAAAGCCGCCGAGGCAACGCGGCGAACCGCGCCGCCGCG
>DATGHJ010000355.1:0-2430 GCA_035308085.1 Trinickia sp.
GCGAAATGGCGAGCCTCATGCTCGAGCGATATCTCGTTCCGGAGATGGATTCCATCGTCGCGGCCTATGAAGGTGCACGCCGCGAGTTGCGCGCTGCGGTTCAATCCGGACTGGCGCAGGTGGTGCCCGAGCAGGCAGCGGCTGTGCGGCCCGCGCAAACGTCGAGAGCGGCGCGGCTTCTCGGACGGATCACCCTGCGCCGCGGGGCGGCCGTTCTGCCGGGCCGGGAAGCGGCGGCAGGGGCGGCCGAACTTGGCTGGGGTCCGCGCCAGCTCGCCGATTGCGAGCGGCTGGCGAATCTTGCGGGCAGCGCGCAGCAAAGGATTGCCTACCGCACGCTCGCGCGGGTGATGTCGGCGCTGTTCGCGACCCAGGGGCACGCCTGGGGCACCCGGGACCTCATCGTGTCGATGGCGACCGACATGGCGTGCAACGACTACGGCAGCGAATGCATCGGCCGCGCGATCGAACCCCTGCTGCTGCGGGCGGCGCATCACGAGGGCTACTCCTTGCTTCCGCGTCAGGAGCGGCCCGTGGTCATCAACACGAAAGGTCCGTCGGCTTCGGGAAAGAGCACCCTGCGGCCGCTGCAAAAGAAGCTTGCAGGCGACATCGGCGTGCGGTGGAGCGACTTTGCGCTGATCAGCCCCGACATCTGGCGCAAGCAGCTGCTCGACTACGGTACTCTCGGCGCCGCGTACAAGTATGCCGGCGCATTCACCGCCGAAGAACTGCAGATCGTCGACCAGAAGCTCGACCGGTACATGGCGCGCAAGCACGGGCGCGGCGAGATGACGCACCTCTTGATCGACCGTTTTCGCTTCGACAGCTTCGCGCCCGATTCGGACGAGGCGGGCAGCAATCTATTGACCCGCTTCGGGCAAACGGTGTACCTGTTTTTCGTGATCACGCCCCCCGAGCAGCTGGTCGAGCGGGCATGGAAACGCGGACTGGAGTTCGGCCGCTACAAAGCGGTGGACGACACGCTGGCGCACGCCGTCGAGGCGTACACGGGGATTCCCGACGTGTTCTTCACCTGGGTCCGGCACAACGAGAAGCAAATTCGATTCGAGTTTCTCGACAACACGGTGCGCTTGGGCGAGCGTCCGCGTACCGTCGCGTTCGGCGACAACGATACCTTCAATGTTCTCAACGTCAAGGGCACGCTGGACATCGAACGCTACGGGCGAGTCAACGTCGACGCCGCGGCTGCGGAACTGCTCTACGCGGACCGCACTCTGCTCGACCCCGAACACAACACGGGATTTCTGCGCCGGTGCATCGGCGGATTTCGCGAGGTCAACTTCGCCGATCAAGCGACCGGCCGAATCTATCTTCGCATCGAATCCGGTGTGCCCGTATGGAAGGACGCGGATCCGCTGCAGTCGGCGATTTCCGATCCCGATACATTGAGCGGGCTGAACGCCGTTGCGCCGGGCGCCTTGCGCGGCGAGGTTGCGCAGGTACGCCTTCCCAAGTATCTCCACGGAGAAGCCGGCGCCGGTTCCGCACCGACGCTCGGGTCATGGGGAGAGGCGCTGCGGCGCGAGGCGCGCGGCTAATCCAGAAAATCGCAGTAGCGATCGACGTGCGCCGCAAGATCGAGCGTGTGCTGCCGAGTCAACCGTTCGGCCGCCTCGGTATCGCGCCGCTCCAGCGCTTCGATGATCTTCAAATGATCGATGATGGAGCGTGCCGCACGGTCGCTTTGCGTGATCGTCGCGCGCCGAATCGCGCGCACGTGAATGAGAAGGTTGCGCGTCGCGTCCACAATGGTCTGCGAGCCGCCCAAGGCGATGACCGCGGTATGAAATGCGATATTGGCGTCGGAATACTCGTCCAAATGCTCGGAAGGCGGCGAGTTCTGGAACTCGTCGAACAGATGGCGGAGCCGCGCGATTTCGGCATCGGAGGCATGCAGCGTCGCGAGCCGCGCGGCCATCGATTCGAGCGCCGCCCACATCTGGATCATTTCGATCATTTCGCGCTTGGACTTGCGGATGATGTAGATCCCACGCCGCGGTATGGTGCGGATGAAGCCTTCCTGCTCGAGCAGAGACAGCGCTTCGCGAATCGGCGTTCGGCTGACGCCCAGCGCGGTCGTGAGCTGCCGCTCGTCGAGCCGCAGCTCCTGATTGGGATCGTAGATGTCGGTGTCCGCGATTGCGTTCTTCAGCAGTGCATAGGCCTGATCGCGCAAACTCGTCGCGTTCAGCGGCGCGAGCGCGAGCGGGGTGGCAGAGGACGTGCGCTGTACCAGCCTGGCAATGGTGTTCATTAACCCTCTCGACGCGCGTTCCATGCATCGTTAGTCGTTGTTGCAATCGTTGTAGCCAAAATATACGAGATTGCGGGTTTCCCTGCTTAGCGAAACGGCGCTCTCTACCTGCAGATATACTATATTCCAATGATACTTCGTCAATCGCCTTC
>DATGHJ010000356.1:0-6168 GCA_035308085.1 Trinickia sp.
CGGCGATTCGGCTCGACGACTCTGCTTGCGTGCACGGGCTGCACAGCGGCGACCTTCGGCTGCGCGGAATTAGCATCAGCGGGTGCCGCTGCGCTGCGAACGGACTGAGCAGCGGACGCATTTGACGCGAGCCGCGCACCGGCGGCTGCCGTCGTGGCCGTCAATGGCGCCGATGCGAGTACGGAACTCCGAGGCCCCGAGGTCAATGGCGCCGCAACAACCGGGCCCGCAGTTTCGAGCGTTTGGCGCGCGCCCGCCCTCATGGCGACAAGCCCGCGCTGCTCCTGCCCGGCCCATACGCCACACGCGACGGCGCTTGCCAGCCCAACGGACAACATGCCCGTCGTCGTTACCCAAACCACCAGGCGTCTGCGCCGCACCTGCGATTCGCCCTGCCCGCTCACGCACGCGCGCAACTGCAACAAACGCCGGTGAACGATGATGAAGGACACCACGAGGCACATCAGCGTGTTCGCGGCATTCATCCAGAACATCTGATTCGGCACCCCTCGGCTCATTTCGAGCAGCATGAGCGCGAACGTTCCGTTGCTGAGCACCCAACTTCCCCAGCTCAGGAGGCTGTAGCTGCGCACATCGGTTTCGCTTGCCAGCAGTTTGCCGATGGTGGGCAAGTAGGTGAGAACACGCGCGCCGTTCCAGAACAGGAACATCGCGCTCAGCGCCTGGACGTAGAGTTCATGAGACATCTCGATTCCTCTTTGCCCCGCGTGCTTGATCGTTTCTCTCTTGTGGACGCACTCCTCTGGTATAGACGCTAAACCTCATTCACGCCTAATTCTCGATCCATACGATGCATGCACCGATTCGAGCGAAGTCCCGCGCGATCGGTACGTCTATGAAAGGATGAAACATGCGTCGGTATCGAAACGACAGCCCGTATGCCGCGGCTCGCATCATCGAAATTTGCCTTCTCGCGGACGGTTACGTCGGCCGCAGAGAACTCAACACGCTGGAAAGAGATGGGATGTGCGCGTTGCTTTCGCTGCGCCCGAGCGAACTGCTCGCGGTGATGCAGGCGACGCGCGACGATCTCGCGTCGACTGGCTGTTCGAGCTGGAAAATCGCGTGCCGCGTGAAACCGCGCATGCTTCGCGAACTCGCGGCAGAGATACAGGATGCGTCGCTTCGATTGAAGATCGTCGAATTTTGTGAAGCGTGTCTGCGCTTCGGCCGGCACACTTCACACGGTAAAGCCGGCGTGTTGCGTGGATTGAGCGAAGCGTGGCACCTGCAAGCGGAATGCGCTTGGGTAAGGCATTGCGACGAGCCGCGCCTCGCGTTCGTCATTTGACCCGATCGGCCGCCATCCAGCCCTGGCTCACGCCGATCTCGCCAACTTGCTTGGCGATTTTGTCCGCGAGCTTCTTCGAAACCGCTGTCAGCGTGGCGTGCTTCACTTCGCCGATGCCGTGCAAGCCGCCACCCACCGCTGCCGAAGTCCCCACATGCCCCGCCGCCGCGCCGACGCCAGCTGTTTCCGCGATGCCCGGCATCTTGCCGCTATCCGCATTGGCATCGAAGCTCTGCACGAACATCGGCGCACCGCCCACCTGCTTGTAGAGCACCTGCACTGATGCAGCGACTTCACTCTTGCCGGCGCCAAGCCCGATCACGACGCGGCGCCGCCGATTTCCTTCATCCGCTTTCACGACGCTGCCCTGCACGATCAGGACGTTTTGATCGGCAGGCGGCGGCGAATCGGAGCGAATCACACGCAGCCCCATCGCTTGCAACTGCTGCACGACTTCGCTCGTCAACGCTTCGCGCACTTCCGCGGCCGCCTCGGCCTGCTCCGCTTCGGGCGAAGCGCCACTCATTTGCGCCTTGAGTTTCTGCGCAACGCCGCTGGTATCGAGCTTGACTTGATCGGGCATCACCGCGAAGGTATAGACGTAGACGCTATCGGGATGCAGTTGCGGCTGCGCGCTGTACTGCGCCTTGTTGGCGATGCCGGACGCGCATCCGCCGAGCAGCAGCGCACCGAATGTGAGCGCAACCGTGGCGCAGCGCGTCGCCTTTTTTCCTACGATTTCGAATGAAGTAAGCACAATGTTCAGCCTTGTCATCAACAGTGGCGTGCCGCCGTTAGCTCATACGTATCAGCCGATGACTGGAAAAACAGCTGCATTGCCTCAGTCATCGCAGATCTCACCGATGCGTGATACGCCTGCTCTGATGTGGTTTTAACAAGGCTCCTGCACGCGGAATGAAGTATGCTCGCAGGCCTTGCGCATGACTATTCGAGAATTATGTCGCGCAATGTCACCGGCTCACCGATGCTTGGCGGCGCTTGCCGCAGGGTCGATGGGCAGCACGGCCCATACTTCCAGCCCTCCGCCCTCGCGCGCGTGAAACTGCAGCGCGCCGCCGTGCAGCTTCGCGATCCGCTCGACGATCGCAAGCCCGAGACCGGTCCCGCCGCTGTGCGTACGCGCATTACGTCCGCGCTGAAAAGGCGCCTTCAGCGCCTCGAGTTCCTGCACCGTCAGGCCTTCGCCGCGATCGCCCACCGCGACATAAGCCGTCCCCGCATCGAACCAAGTCCGCACTGAAAGGCCGACGCGCCCGTACACGACTGCGTTCTGCATCAGATTCATCAGCAAGCGCATCATGCTGATCGGACGAAACGGAAATTGGGGTACGTCGGCGAGCTTCAATTCGAACTCGTGGCCCAATCCTGCAAAGTCTCCCGCGAGCCGGTTCACCAGCGCGTTCACGTCGCCGAGCTGCGGCGCTTCGCGCTCGCTGCTGCCCGCAAAGTCCATGAACTGCTGCACGATCGTGTCGATCTGGTCGAGATAGGATTCGGCGGCGCTGGTGAAGCTGTCGTCGCCGTGATCCGTGGGCGCCATGGCCATGGCGAGCCGCAATTTCGTGAGCGGCGTGCGGATGTCGTGCGAAATGCCGGCCAGCATCACGGCGCGCGTCGCTTCGGCTTCCTGCAACGCCGCCGTCATTTGATTGAACGCAGTACTGACTTCGGCGATTTCCGTGGGACCGTCGGTCGGCAGCGGAGCGGGCGTGTCGCCCGCGCTCACGTGGCGCGCGGCGCGCGCGAGATCCTGCAACGGCCGGTTGAGGTGGCGCTGGAGCAGATAGCCCGTGAACGCGGCGACAGCGGCGAGACCGAGCGAAAGCAGGATCGCCACCTCGATGCTTTCGCCTTGCGCATCTTCGGGGAGCGGGAGCGCAATCCAATACGACGAGTTCATCGCATGCATCCGTATCCACAAGCGCGCGCCGCCTTCGCTTTGCCAGCGCACGGGCATGTCGCCCGGCAGATGCTGCCGCAGGCTGTCGAGGAACACGTCGCGCTGATACGTCTGATAGAGCATCAAGGGATTCGGCGTCGGCGCGGACGCGGCCTCTTCGGGCGGGGTCTTGCGCCCATCGAAGCGCGCCATCACCGCATCGCGTGCGTGGTCCGGAACGACATCGAGCAGCGAATCGAGAATCGCGACGTAGTTCGCGAACACCGCCGCCGCACGCTCCACGCGCGGCTTTTGCACGTAATGCACGAGCACCGCCAACGAACACACCTGGCTCAGCATCACGAGCACGATCAGCAGCGCGATATTGCGCGCGAGCACCGATCTCGGCAGCGGGAGGCGTTTCATGATTCGACGTCCGCGATCAGCATGTAGCCCACGCCCCATACGGTCTTGATGAAGCGCGGCTTGGACGGATCGGCTTCGACCATCTGCCGCAGGCGCAGCACCTGCACGTCGATGCTGCGATCGAGCGCTTCGTGCTCGCGCCCGCGGGCGCGCGCCATCAAGTTGTCGCGGCTAACGGGCCGGTTCGGCGACGATGCCAGCGCGACGAGCAGCTGCATCTGCGCGGAGTGCATCTCGACCGGCTCGCCCGCGCGCGTGAGTTCCTGCTTGCCGACGTCGAGACTGAACTCGCCGAAGCGCACGCTTTGCGTCGTCACGGTCGGGTCACCCGACGCGATCTTCTGGCGCCGCAGCAGCGCGCGAATCCGCGCGACCAGTTCGCGCGGCAGAAACGGTTTCGCGAGGTAATCGTCGGCGCCGGTCTCGAGGCCGACCACTTTGTCGAGCGGATCACCCTTGGCCGTCAGCATCAGGATCGGCAGCGTCTGTCCTTCGGCGCGCAAGCGGCCGCAAATTTCGAGGCCGTTTTCCTCGCCGATCATCAGATCGAGCACGAGCAGATCGTACGGCTCGCGCTGCAAATAGCGATCGAGGCGCCGGCTATCCTCGACGACGCGCACTTCGAATCCGTGCTGCGTCAGAAAGCGCTGCAGCATGTTGCGCAGCTCGGCTTCGTCGTCGAGCACGATGATCTTTGCGGGACGGTCCATGATGGCTATCTCCATGGCTCAATCGCGCGCCGGGTGACGGGCGTCCCAACGCTCGGCGAGCCGCTGCAGCAACACATAGAACGACGGTATGAACAGCACGGCGATGCACGTGGATGCCAGCATACCGGAGAACACGGCGATCCCGAGCGAGCGGCGCGCGCTCGCGCTGGCGCCCATCGCGACCACGAGCGGCACGACGCCGAGTATGAACGCAAACGAGGTCATCATGATCGGCCGCAGGCGCAGCCGCGCGGCTTCGATCGCGGCATCGACGATGCTCGCGCCCTCCCCGCGCCGCCGCCGCGCGAATTCGACGATCAAGATCGCGTTCTTCGCGGACAGTGCGATCAGCAGCACGAGACCAATCTGCGTGTACAAGTTGTTCGCGACGCCGAGCGCGGCAAGCGTGGTCGCGGTGCCGAGCAGCGCGAGCGGCACCGCCAGCACGACGGCGAGCGGCAGCAGCCAGCTTTCGTATTGCGCGGCGAGCACGCAGAACACGAGCAGCACGCCGATCGCGAACACCCAGTACGCCGAGTTGCCGACGAGCTTATCCTGGTACGACATCGCGGTCCAGTCGTAGCCGACGCCGGCCGGCAGCACGCGCTTCGCTTCCTGCTCGAAGGCCGTGATCGCCTGGCCGGTGCTGTAACCGGCAGCCGGATTGCCGTTGACGGTCGCCGACGGCGTGAGGTTGTAGAGCGTGGCGACAGCGGGACCGAGGCTCGGGTGCGCGTCGATAAAGGTGCCGAGCTCGACCATGCTTCCGCTGTTGTTGCGGATCTTCAGGCGGCGGATGTCATCGGTTTCGCGGCGGAATTGCCCGTCGGCCTGCACGAAGACAGGAAACGTATGATTGAACGCCGTGAACTGGTTCACGTAGCTTGACCCCACATAGTCCTGCAGCATCCCGAATACGTCGCCGACTTGCACCTGCAGCGACTCGGCCTTGGCCCGGTCGAGCGTCAGCTCGACGGTGGGCACCGAAGCGCGGAACGGCGTGAACACGCGCTGCAGTTCGGGGCGCTTTTCGACGCTCGCGATCAGCGCATCGGTCGCGTCCTGCAGGCGCTGATAATCCTGTGAACCGTCGGTGAGGAACACTTGCATCTGCACGCCGCCGCTGTTGCCCAGACCTTGAATTGGCGGCGGCACAATGACGGTCGAATTCACGTCGGTCAACTTCGCGAGTTCGCCGTTCATGCGCGCGTATAACGAGCGCAAGTCCTCACCCTTGCCGCGCACGCTCCAGTCTTTGAGCGTCACGTACACGAGCACCGAGTTAGGCAGCGACGCGTTGTTGTCGAGCGCGGAAATGCCGCCGATCGACACCACGTGATCGACGCCGGGAATCGGCCCGATGCGCTGTTCGATTTCATGGCTCAGCTCGCGTGTGCGCGAGAGCGACGCTGCATCCGGCAGTTGCGCGGCGATCAGCATGTAGCCCTGGTCTTCGAGCGGAATGAAGCTAGTCGGCACACGCGTGAGCAAATACGCGGAACCGGCCGCAAGCGCGAGCGCCGCCACGAGCGCGAGCATGCTGCGATGCACGAGCCACGACACCACGCCCACATAGAACCGTTCCATTCGCGCATAGCCGGCTTCGAACACGCGATAAACCACATTGGGCCTGCCGGGCGGCTTGTGCCTCAGCCACTTCGCGCTCTGCACCGGCTTCAAGGTGACCGCGTTGATCGCGCTGATGATCGTGGTCGTCACGACGACGAGCGCGAACTGCCGGTACATCTGCCCCGTCACGCCGCCAAGAAACGCAGACGGCAGGAACACCGCCACGAGCACCAGCGTGATGCCCACGATCG
>DATGHJ010000357.1:0-2666 GCA_035308085.1 Trinickia sp.
ATCGGCGAGCGCGTCCGTAACATCGAATGAGGGTCCCCGCTCATGAACGAAGCGACATCGCGCGCCGCCGCGAAAATCATCCTGGTCGACGACCATCCCCTCGTGCGCGACGGCCTGCGCCTGCGCCTCGAAGGCGTACCGAACCTGGACGTCGCCGGCGAAGCGGGCAATGCCGACGAAGCGCTCGCGCTGGCCGAAGCGGTCGCGCCGGACCTCGTGCTGATGGACGTCGGCATGAACGGAATGAACGGCATCACGCTCGCGGGCCTCTTTCATGAACGATTTCCGGCGATCCGGGTGTTGATGCTGTCGATGCACGACAACATCGAATATGTGATGCAGGCCGTGCGTGCCGGTGCCAGCGGCTACGTACTGAAGGATTCGCCCGCCACCGAGATCGTCCATGCGATCGGCGCGGTGCTCGACGGCCAGACGTTCTTCAGCGCGGGGCTTGCCGCGCGGACGATTCAGGCGAGCGCGATGCAAACGCCGCTCGAAACGCTGACGCCGCGCGAACGCGACATTCTCGATCTGCTTGCCGAAGGGCTGTCGAGCAAGCAGATCGCGCAATTGAACGGGCTGTCGGTGCGCACGGTCGAGTCGCATCGGCTCAACCTGAAGCGCAAGCTCGAAATCGAGGGGCAGGCGGAGTTGATTAAGTTCGCCGTCGAGCATCGGCGAGCGCGGCAATGACGCGCTCGCTTTGCATGGGAGCACGGCGGACAAAGGCAACGGGATCACGGCGATTCCCGAGCTGCTGGATGCGTTGTGGCACAAGGGAACGAGCGTGACGATCGACGCAATGGGCTGCCTGCGCCCCATTGCCGGGCGGATCGTCCAGGCGCAGGACGAGTTATGGCGGGACTTGCACCCGCAGGAGTGCGCCGATGCCGGGCGCACAAGAAAAAAGGACGCCAGTTAGGCGTCCCTTCACATTCACATTCACGGTCGCAGTCGCGCTCGCGAGAACCTCGGCAAGCAGCGCGGCGCACGATCCACTCACACGCGCCGCCCGCCTGCCCGCTTACGTCAACCGGCACCGCGCGCGTTGTGCTCGGTCAGGAACTTGATCAGGCCATCGACGCCGCCCTTCGAAATCTGCTCGGCGAACTGACGCTGATAGACCTGGATCAGCCAGGCGCCCATCATATTGATGTCGTAGATCTTCCAGCCGTCGGCCGTTTTTGCCATCCGGTAGTCGATCCCCTGATCGTCGCCGTTGGTGAGCACGTGCGTCTGCACCACCGTATCCTTGGCGCCGGCCGGCGTCGACGACGGCACGAACTTGAACGTCACGTTCTGGTCGCGCAGTTGCGACAGCGACGCGGCATAAGTCCGCACGAGCAGGAGCTGAAATTGCTCGAACAGTTGCTTCTGCTGATCGGGCGTCGCCTTGCTCCAGGCATCCTGGCCGACCGCGATGCGGGTCGTGCGCAGGAAGTCGGTGTACGGCACGAAGCGTGTCTCGACGAGGCCGGTAATTTTTGCCATGTCGCCGCTCTTCGCTTGCGGGTCGGCCTTCATTGCGGTGACGGTGCCTTCAACCGCCGTCTTCGCGACGGAATCGGGGCTCGCCTGGGCGAAAGCCGTGCCGGACACGAACGCGGCTGCGAGAAAAGCAATCAGATAACGTTTCATACGCTCGTCGGGTCAGTGAAGAAATGAGCGGCCGCGACTATGTGAAACCGTGCGGGCGTCGGGCCAGTATACCGGCTTTACCCGATTGCTTTCCCGCGACCTCGCGCGCCAGGCCCGCGCGGGCGCGCATCGGCAACGGCGAGCGAGCAGCGGCGCAAAGGGCGGCATCCTGCGCCTATCTGCGGCGCGCCGGTATACTTCGCCTCTTGCCTAATGCAATCCCCTTTGACAAGGCCTCCTTGCCTACATGCTGAAGTCATCCGTCGTCCGCCTCGTCGCCTGGTCCGTACGCTACCCGGTCTGGGTCATCGTCTTCTCGCTGCTGCTCGCCGTGGTGAGTGGTCACTACGTCGTCAATCATTTCAAGATCAACACTGACGTCAGCCAGCTGATCGAAACCGACGAGACCTGGACCGCGCTCGGCGACGCCACCGATAAAGCCTTCCCGCAACGCGGACAAACGATCCTCGTCGTCGTCGAGGCAGGCGCGCCGGAGTTCGCCGACGCCGCCGCGAACGAACTGACCGCCGCATTGCGCAAGCAGCCGAACGAATTCGCGGCGGTCTCGCAGCCGTCGGGCGGTCCGTTTTTCGAACGCAATGGGCTCTTGTTCCTGTCGCCGAAGGAACTCGAAGACACCACCTCGCAGCTCGTCAAAGCCAAGCCGCTCATCAATACGCTCGCGAAAGACCCGAGCCTGACCGGCCTCGCCGACACGCTGACCACCGCCCTCCTCTTGCCCCTGCAGCTCGGCCAAGTCCAGCTCGGCGACATGGCGAATCTGCTGAACAAGAGCGCGACGACGCTCGACGGCGTGCTCGGCGGCAAGTTCTCGGTGCTGTCTTGGCGCGGTCTCGTCGACAAGGACCAGGCCAAGCAGCCGGCCTACGCGTTCATCACCGTGCAGCCCGTGGTCGATTACGGCGCGCTCGAAGCGGGCGCGCGCGGCTCCGAAGCGGTCCGCACGACCGCCACCGTGCTGAACCTGTCGGGCCGCTATGGCGCGCAGGTCCGCCTGACCGGCGAAC
>DATGHJ010000358.1:0-2428 GCA_035308085.1 Trinickia sp.
GGAATGCCCGCCGTACATCTGTCGCGCCCCGTACCAGAGCGCGTCTTCCAGCTTGCGCGTGTGCGGCTGGCGGCGGAATTCGACCTGCTTCGTGAGTTCATGGAGCCGGCTGCGCAGGGTCTCGCAGTTCGAGGCGATCGCCGCTTCCAGTTCCCGTGTCTCTTCCTCGTGATCGCTCTCGAGGGCGTCGAAGCTGGCTGCGCCCAGGTGGCGTGACGCGATGCTCATGCGGCTGTCTCCTCTTGCTTTTCAAGAACGAAGCCAGCAACGTAACCAAGAGCGATCGTGGACAGCTATAGGACTTTTCCGAAATGCCGTCGGAAATGAAACAATCGGTTAGCCTTCTCACAAAGGCTAGCTAATCATCAACGACTTCGAAACCAGTTCAAAGAGCAGTCCGCCGTCGCAACGCGACACGCGGCGGCGCACACTTCGACACGACGCCCCCCAAGGACGTCGCCGCCCGCGCCAGGCGCAGCCTCCTCACGCCTCGCCCGCTTCCGCCCCTCACCCCGCCGCAATCGCCTCCGAATACACCTGCGCCACGCGCCTTGCGATCACCGCGTTGTTGAAGTTATCGCGCGCGTAGGCGTGGCAGGTTTGCGCGTCGGGCAACACGATCGCTTCGCTGGAATGCCGTATTCGGGGCGCTTAAGTGCGGGATGCAATGGCAGGGGCATGTGACGGCAAACGCAGATCTTGTTGCGATCCGGGGCGCTTGCGTTGGCGAACGTCACTCTCCCGCTGACGCGGCACCATGCGTCGGCCTGCCCCGCAAATTCCGTGCGGTCGTTCGAAAAGTCGAAAAAAGGGCCACGGACAACTCCTGTATCATCGCGGGTTGCCCGCAAAACCCCGAATCGCCGACCAACATGCCCGTATCTGAACTCAAGCGCCGCCGCACGTTCGCGGTCATCTCCCACCCGGACGCCGGTAAAACGACGCTGACCGAGAAGCTGCTGCTATTCTCGGGCGCGATTCAGATCGCGGGCACCGTCAAGGGCCGCAAGAGCGGCCGCTACGCGACCTCCGACTGGATGGAGATCGAAAAGCAGCGCGGCATTTCGGTCGCGAGCTCGGTGATGCAGTTCGAATACGGCGACGCCGTCATCAACCTGCTCGACACCCCCGGCCACGAGGACTTCTCGGAAGACACCTACCGCGTGCTGACCGCGGTCGACGCCGCCGTGATGGTGATCGACGGCGCGAACGGCGTCGAAGCGCAGACGCTCAAGCTGCTCGAAGTGTGCCGCAGCCGCCGCACGCCGATCGTCACGTTCATCAACAAGCTCGACCGCGAAGTGCGCGAGCCGCTCGACCTGCTCGACGAGATCGAGCAGCACCTGGGCGTCGCGGCCGTGCCGTTCACCTGGCCGATCGGCATGGGCAAGGAATTCCACGGCGTCTATGACGTGCAGCGCGATCAGGTGCGCGTGTTCCGCGCGGGTCAGGATTCGCTGGGCGGTAACGTCGAGACGCTGCAAGGCAGCGGCAACGAAGAATGCGAGCGCCGCTTCGGCTTTCCCTGGAACAAGGCGATGGAAGAGGTCGAGCTGATCTCGGGCGCGACGCCGAGCTTCGATCGCGAAGCGTTCCTTGCCGGCGACCAGTCGCCCGTGCTGTTCGGTTCGGCGATCAACAACTTCGGCGTGAAGGAGATTCTCGACGCGCTCGTGGACCTCGCGCCGCCGCCGTCGATGCGCATGGCCGTGCAGCGTCCGGTGCAGCCGGACGAGCCGAAATTCACGGGCGTCGTGTTCAAGGTGCAGGCGAACATGGATTTGGCGCACCGCGACCGCGTCGCGTTCATCCGCGTGTGCTCGGGCCGTTTCGAGCGCGGCATGGCGCTCAAGGTGTCGCGCTCGGGTAAGACGTTCCGCGCGAACAACGTCGTGACGTTCCTGTCGCAGCGGCGCGAAACCGTGAGCGAAGCCTATCCCGGCGACATCATCGGCATCCCCAATCACGGCACGCTGAGTCTCGGCGACACGCTGACCGAAGGCGAGATGCTGCAATTCGTCGGCCTGCCGTTCTTCGCGCCGGAAATCTTCCAGACCATCGAGGTGGTCGATCCGATGCGCGCGAAGCAGCTCGGCGAAGCGCTGAAGCAGTTGGGCGAGGAGGGTGCGATCCAGGTGTTCCGCCCGGCGCACGGCGGCCTGACGATTCTCGGCGCGGTGGGGCAACTGCAGTTCGAGGTGGTGTCGCACCGGCTTTCCGCCGAGTACAAGGTCGACGTGCGGATCATGCCCGCGCGCTATCGGATGTCGCGCTGGGTCACCTGCGACGATGCGGGAGAGCTGCGGCGCTTCATGGACGCCTACGCGGTGCGCATTGCGCTCGACGCGTCGAACGCGCCGACTTACCTCGCATCGCACATTTCGGAGATCGAGGTCGCACAGAAGGCATGGCCGAAGATCGTCTTCAA
>DATGHJ010000359.1:0-2526 GCA_035308085.1 Trinickia sp.
ACACGTCAATGCGGCACGTCAAGCGGCATGCCGTTTCCGGTACCCATCGAGGAAACGGGCAATGCGGTTGATCGAATCGGCGAGATCGTCCGCGTTCGGCAGGAACACGACGCGGAAGTGATCGGGCTTCGGCCAGTTGAAGCCCGTGCCCTGCACGAGCAGCACGCGCTCCTCGAGCAGCAGGTCGAGGATGAACTGCTGGTCGTTTTCGATCGGATACATCTTCGGATCGAGGCGCGGGAACATATACAGCGCGGCTTCCGGCTTCACGCAGGTTACGCCCGGGATCGACGTCAGCATGTCGTACGCGATCTGGCGCTGCTTATAGAGGCGGCCCGTGGGCACGATCAGATCGTTGATGCTCTGATAGCCGCCGAGCGCCGTTTGGATCGCGTACTGTCCCGGCACGTTCGGGCACAGGCGCATCGACGCGAGGATGCCGAGGCCCTCGAAATAGTCTTTCGCGCGGCGGCGGTTGTCGCCGGTCAGCCCCGAGACGAACATCCAGCCGGCGCGGTAGCCGCACGAACGGTAGCTTTTCGACAGGCTGTTGAAGGTGACCGTCAGCACGTCTTCCGACAGCGCCGCCACCGATGTGTGCTTCTTCCCGTCGTAGACGATCTTGTCGTAGACCTCGTCGGCGAAGATCACGAGGCCGTGCTGGCGCGCGATTTCGATCAGGTCGAGCAGCAGTTCGTCGGAATACAGCGCGCCGGTCGGGTTGTTCGGGTTGATGATGACGAGCGCGCGCGTGTTCGGCGTGATCTTCGCGCGGATGTCGTCGGGATCGGGCATCCAGGCGTTCGACTCGTCGCACAGGTAATGCACGGGCGTGCCGCCCGACAAGCTCACGGCGGCCGTCCACAGCGGGTAGTCAGGCGCCGGCAGCAGCACTTCGTCGCCGTCGTTCAGCAGGCCCTGCGTGGCCATCACGATCAGCTCGGACGCGCCGTTGCCGATGTAGATATCGTCGAGCTCGACGCCCTGCACGCCCTTTTGCTGCGTGTAGTGCATGATCGCCTTGCGCGCCGCGAACACGC
Organism: Trinickia sp.; assembly: GCA_035308085.1. Lineage (GTDB taxonomy): Bacteria > Pseudomonadota > Gammaproteobacteria > Burkholderiales > Burkholderiaceae > Trinickia_A. The sequence goes on from DATGHJ010000359.1 coordinate 1,041, forward strand.
CCTTCGAATCCGAATAGCCCGACGACACCGGCAGATTGCGGATCATGTCCTGAATGATCTCGTCCGGCGCGTCAAAGCCGAACGGCGCGAGGTTGCCGATGTTCAGCTTGATGATGCGGTGGCCGTCTTCCTCGAGACGCTTGGCGTGCTCGAGCACGGGCCCGCGGATGTCGTAGCAGACGTTTAGCAGCTTGTTCGATTTCAGAATCGGTTTCACGGCGGGCACTATTCCTGGGAAAGCCTGAAGACGGGGAAGCCTGGCACTGGGCGGCGCTCGGTGATGCTTGATCGTATTCGGCGGCGCTCGCGAGCGGCCGGTCCGAGCACGCCCACGAAGGACTTGTCTGATGAGATGCCGGACTTATCCGACGATGGTTGTGCGCGGCTTATGGCGGCGCACAGGGCGGCAGCCGCAGTGGGGCGGCTAAAAAGTTATAATTTAGCGGATTTTGGCCGACTTCCGCAATGCACCAATGGCGTGCGGCAAGCGCGAAATCCATCGGCACAACGGAAACTCAATTTGAAATTACATCAGGATTCGAGCGGCGCCCTCAATACCGTGACCGGTTACGGCGCCGGCTACGTCGAAATCAATCTGCAGCGTTACGAAGGCAGCATCATCGTAATGCCGGATGGTCCCGTCATCCCTTGGCCCGTGTCGTCGTTCGACGCGCTCACGCCCGAGCATTTCGAATCCCTGATCGCGCCGGCGCCGGAAGTCGTCGTGTTCGGCAGCGGCTCGCGCCTGCGCTTTCCGCATCCGCGCCTTACGGCCGCGCTGGCGGCCAAGCGCATCGGCGTCGAGAGCATGGATTTCATGGCGGCCTGCCGGACCTACAACATCTTGATGGCCGAAGGCCGCAAGGTCGCGGCCGCGTTGCTGATCGAGGCATAAGCCGCCGCTAAGTTGGGGCGTGTATTATCCGCGCCGCCGGTGGACGCTTGGGGTTCAAGCGCCCGCGGCACGGCCCTCGGCTGCGCGCCGTCGGATTTGCGCGGACCCATTTGGTCCGCCGACGGCGCCGGCCGGACTGCGGGAAGACCCGCGCTTCATTCATGCTCACCACGCTGCCTTCGCGCGGCATCGACTGACAGGCTCAACAAAAATGAACGATACGCCTACCCGGCTACCGCTCAATCGCACCACCCTGCTGTTTCTCATTCTCGCGCTCGCCCTCGTGTGGTTCGTGCCGCTCGGCTGGCGCCACCTCGTGCCGAGCGACGAAGGCCGCTACGCGGAAATGGCGCGCGAAATGCTCGTCACCGGCGACTGGATCACGCCCCGCTACAACGGCTACAAGTATTTCGAGAAGCCGCCGCTGCAAACCTGGGCCAACGCGCTCACGTTCGCGTGGTTCGGCCTCGGCGAATGGCAGGCGCGCCTCTACACCGCGCTGACCGGCTTTGCCGGCGTGCTGCTGGTCGGCTACACGGGTGCGCGCGTCTTCAATGCGACCGCCGGTCTCGCTGCCGCCGTCATCCTCGC
>DATGHJ010000360.1:0-2364 GCA_035308085.1 Trinickia sp.
AGATTCGTGAAATCGCGCTTGTAATGGCGAATGGTGTACATGTCGAGCAAACCCTGCGTGGGGTGCGCATGGCGCCCGTCGCCGGCATTGATCACGTGCACATGCGGTGCGCAATGTTCAGCAATCAGATACGGCGCGCCGCTCGACGCATGACGCACGACGAACATGTCGGCATGCATCGCCGAGAGGTTGTTGATCGTGTCGAGCAGCGACTCGCCCTTGCTCGTCGACGAGGCGTTGATGTTCAGGTTAATCACGTCCGCGGACAGGCGCTTCGCGGCGATCTCGAACGTCGTGCGCGTGCGCGTCGAATTCTCGAAGAACAGGTTGAACACCGATTTGCCGCGCAGCAGCGGCACTTTCTTGATTTCGCGGTCCGTCACGCTGACGAACTGTTCGGCGGTATCGAGGATGTGTGTGATGATCGAGCGCGGCAAGCCCTCGATCGTCAGCAGGTGCTTGAGCTCGCCGTTCTTCGTGAGCTGCGGGTTGCCCTTTAGAAAGCCGTGGCGAAAGCGCTCGCCTTGAGCGGCTTCGCCAGTGTTATCCGCTAAGCCCTGAGTGACGGTGTTCATGATGTGCCTGATTCAAACGTGTGCTTGACGTGATTCGCAAGTCGCCTGCGGCAACCGGGTGAGTTGACGCGGACCGCGGAATGGCGCTGCACGGCGCCCGTTCCGCGACTTGCTGCATTGGGGGTTGCGTTGCCGCGGCACTTAAGCGCGTGCTTCGGTGTGAAACGTGAAGTGTCCGTCGTCGCCGCGCGCGAGCACGAGCGTCGCATCGGCACCCACTTCGACCACGCCGCCGACGAAGCGCGCCGCCACCGGCATCTCGCGTCCGCCGCGATCGGCGAGCACCGCGAGCTCCACGGCGGCGGGACGTCCGTAGTCGTACAGCTCGTTCAAGGCCGCGCGCACGGTGCGGCCCGTGTACAGCACGTCGTCGACGAGGACGATGCGGCGATCGTTCACGTCGAACGGCAGCGACGTCGGGCTTGCCTGGATATGCAGGCCTTTCTTCGCGTAGTCGTCGCGATGCAGCGCGATGTTGACGACGCCGAATTCGGCCGCGCCCAGATCTTTCGCGAGCCGCTCGACGAGCCACGCGCCGCCGCTGTAGATGCCGGCGAGCACGGGGCCATCCGCCGCGCCAAACGAAGCGCCCGGCGACCCGGGATACGCCGCGCGGATCTGCTCGAGCAACGCGCGATAAAGCGCTTCCGCATCAATGAAGCTCATGATCGTCGGAAAGTCCGTCCAGATATTGTTGAAGGATGATGCGTGCAGCTTCGGCATCGAGCATGTCCGCGCGCGCGGCGCCCTGGCGGATATCGGCCTCGGCCTCGACCGACGAATAGCGTTCGTCGACCCAAGTCACGGGCAGATTGAAACGGCCGTTCAACTGATTGCCGAAGCGCTTCGCGAGCTGCGTCATTTCGTGCGGGGTGCCGTCCGGATGGCACGGCAGACCGACCACGAGCGCATCCGGCTTCCACTCGCCGATCAGCTTGCCGACAGCTTCGAAGCGGTATTCGCGATTGCGGTTTTGCAGGACGACGAGCGAGCGCGCATGGCGCGTGAGGGAATTGCCGATGGCGACGCCGATGCGTTTTTCACCGTAGTCGAACGCAAGCAGCGTCGCCTCACGTCCGACCACTTTGTTCATGCGTGACCTGCTTCGCCGGAAAGCATCGACAGCGATACGCCGAGCAGCGCGAGCGCGGCCTCCAGGCGGCCTTCGGCGGGCACATCGAAAACGATCTTGGGGTCGGCCTCGACGGTGAGCCAGCCGTTCTTCGAGATTTCCTCTTCGAGCTGGCCTGCGCCCCAGCCGGCATGGCCGAGCGTCAGCAGAAAGCGTTCAGGACCCTTGCCGCTCGCGACGGCTTCGAGCACGTCCTTCGAGGTGGTCATCTCGAGCCCGCCCGTCACCACCATCGACGACGTGTACGAGCTGCCCTCGACGGGCTCGTGCAGCACGAAGCCACGCTCGGTTTGCACCGGGCCGCCGAAGTAGACGGGGACATGCAGGAGGGGCTCGATTTCGAGCTTGAGGTCGATGCGACTGAAGAGCGATTCCAGGTCGATGTCGGTAGGCCGGTTGATGACAAGGCCGAGCGCGCCTTTCTCGCTGTGATCGCAAAGGTAGACCACAGTCCCTGAAAACGTGGGATCCGCCATGTTGGGCATGGCGATCAGGAACTGATTGGTCAAATTGATGCGATCGGTACTCTTGGGCATGGTTCGAATTTTATAGCAAAGACAAGGCGGAATGGCCGACGAGACCGCGCGCCAGGCGGCTTTTGCCTAGTTTCACGGCTGAAGACCATACTGCACTCTATCACGCGCTTACGCTTGGCCC
>DATGHJ010000361.1:0-4061 GCA_035308085.1 Trinickia sp.
TCACGAGGCCTGCGCTCGGCGAAAATAAATCGTGCAGGGTATCTGTTCCGGCAGTATCAAAAAATCGACTGTCCGGTAAGCGTGGTCAACCATTCCAGCGACTTGACACCCGCGAGCGAATTGCCGTTCGCGTCGAGCCCGGGCGACCAGACGCACACCGCCATCTCCCCCGGCAGCACGGCAACGATCCCGCCGCCGACGCCGCTTTTCGCCGGCAGCCCGACTCGATAGACGAAGTCGCCCGCCGCGTCATAAGTGCCGCAGGTTACCATCAGCGCGCAGAGGCGCTTGGCCGAACTCGCGTCGAGGATGCGCTCGCCCGAGACCGGTGCGACGCCGCCGTTGGCGAGGAATAGGGCGGCCGTCGCGAGCTCGACGCAGTTCATCTCGATCGCGCACTGCCGGCAATAGGCGTCGATCACGATTTCAGGCGGCATCTGCAGATTGCCGAAGCTCGCCATGAAGTGCGCCATCGCGCGGTTGCGTTCGGCGTTCGCGAGCTCGGAGTTGGCGACGCGCAGGTCGTAGTCGAGGTCGGTCACGCCGGTCAGGCGCCGCATGAACTGGACGAGCGCCGTCTCGGCGCCGACAAAGCGGCGGCACAATACATCGGTGACAACGAGCGCGCCCGCGTTGATGAACGGATTGCGCGGCACGCCGTGCTCGGACTCGAGCTGAACGAGCGAGTTGAACGCGTTGCCCGACGGTTCGCGGCCGACGCGTTCCCAAAGCGCGTCGCCGAGCAGCTGGAATGCGAGCGTGCAAGCGAAGAGCTTCGAAATGCTCTGGACGGAAAAGCGTTGTTCGGCATCGCCGACCGAAAACACGCGGCCGTCGAGCGTGACGACCGCCATGCCAAAGCGCTCGGCGGGCACCTTGGCGAGTTCGGGAATGTAGTCGGCGACGCGGCCGGCGGTGCGCCACGGCGTGATGTCGCGATGAATCTGCTCGAGGATCGCGGAGTAGTTCTGGTCGGTCATTGACGGGTGAGTCCTAAGGCCCATGAGCGCGGGCCGCGATGATACCGCAGCCCGCTTTCACCGTCCCTTTCTCGGCCCATTCCGCGGTTCCTCAGCGCACCTGTACGCCCAGCGCCGTCAGCGTCCGCCCGATCGCGGCGACCACGTTGTGCATCTCGTTCGCATCGATCGCGCCGATGCAGCCGACCCGGAACGTCTCCATCTTCGTCAGCTTGCCCGGATAGAGCACATAGCCCGCTTCCCGCACCGCCGCATAGAACGTCCTGAAGTCGTACGCGGGGTCGCGCGGCGCGTGGAACGTGACGATCACCGGCGCCTGCACCTCCGGTTTCAGGAACGGTTCGAAGCCGAGCGCGCGCATGCCTTCGACGAGCACCTCGCAGTTCTTCGCATAGCGCGCGCCGCGAGCCGGCGTGCCGCCTTCGGCGAGGAACTGGTCGAGCGCGGCGCGCAGCGCGGCGATGACGTGCGTCGGCGGCGTGAAGCGCCACTGCGTCGTCTTGCGCATATAGACATATTGATCGTGCAAATCGAGCGCAAGCGACGGCGAGCGGCCCTCGCTCGCGTCGAGCACCTTGCGCCGCACGATCACGAAGCCCATGCCCGGCACGCCTTCGAGGCATTTGCCGGACGCCGAGATCAGCGCATCGATGCCGCCGCGCGAAAGGTCGATCGGCAGCGCGCCGAACGAGCTCATCGCGTCGACGATCAGGCTCTTGCCGTGGCGCTTGCAGAGCGCGGCGATCTCGTCGAGCGGATTCAGGAGGCCCGCGCTCGTCTCCAGATGCACCTGCGCGACGTGCGTGATGCGCGTGTTCTGGTTGAACGCGTCTTCAATGGCCGCCACGCGGACCGGCTCGTCGTCGTCGAGCGCAAGCTCGATGTAATCGATGGCGAGCCGCTGCAGGATGCGGATGATGCGCGCGCAATACGCGCCGTTGTTCGGCACGAGCACGCAGCCCTGACGCGGCACCAGCGTGCCGAGCGCCGCCTCCACCGAGAACGTGCCGCTGCCCTGGAGCGGCACGCACACGTACTCCTGGCCGCCGTTCGCGATGGCGACCAGATCGGCGCAGACGCTTTGCGTCATCTGGTTGAAGGCGGCGTCCCACGAGCCCCAGTCGCGCAGCATCGCTTGCCGCGTCGCAGGCGAAGTTGTCAGCGGTCCTGGCGTAAGCAGGATCGGTTCGTTACCTAGAATCACAGTGGCTCCTTGTAGAAAGTGGCTCAAGAAAGGGACGATGATGAGCACCGGTTCGGCGCATCGAACGTCATGTAGTTTATTGGCGAATTGTGTCATTTTTTGGTTTTTGTGAGAATCGTCATCGCGCTGTCACGCAAGCCTGTGATTCTTGCCGTGCCCGCACAGGCCGAGGCAAGAGCGCTGGAAGTATCGTTTGGCTCGAAATCCGGCCGTGCAAGCAGCTCTCGGGTTGTCGACAATCTGCAAAATGCGCTGCCCGGCTGTGGCAATGTGCGCAGCGCCGCCGCGCTGCCGTTCAATCACAACAGGGATCGGGGTTTTCCCCCGACCAATAGTCTTTCCTCCCTTCGGAGAAAACGAGATGAAGACGACGAAACACCACGCGACTGCCCGTATCGTCCGCAAGCTGCTGCCGGCGCTCGCCGCGGCGGCTCTGTTCGAGGGCATGGCGATGCCTGCGCACGCCGCCGATGCGGTGGTGCTGTACACGGCCGACGGCCTCGAGAATCTCTATAAGGACGTGCTGCCGGCGTTCGAAAAACAGGAAGGCGTCAAGGTCAACATCGTGACGGCCGGAAGTGGCGAAGTTGTGAACCGCGCGACGGTCGAGAAGGATTCGCCGAAGGCCGACGTGATCGTGACGCTGCCGCCGTTCATTCAGCAGGCACAGCAAACGGGCTTGCTGCAGCCGTATCAGAGCGTGAACTACAAGAACGTGCCGGCGATCGCGAAGGCGCCGGACGGCGCCTGGGCGACGTTCGTCAACAACTATTTCTCGTTCGCGATCAACCCGGACGTCGTGAAGAGCCAGCCGAAGACGTTCGCTGACCTGCTGCACCCCGACTACAGCGGCAAGGTCGCTTACTCGAACCCGGCGACGGCCGGCGACGGCATGGCGGTCATCATCCTGACGACGTCGCTGATGGGTGAGGACAAAGCATTCGACTATCTGAAGAAGCTCGAGCAAAGCGCCAAGTTCCACACCAAGGGCACGGGCTACCTCGACGTGCTGCTCTCGCGCAACGAAATCGCGGTCGCGAACGGTGACCTGCAGATGGACCTCGACGACGCAGCCAACGGCGGCCTGTCGCTCAAGCCGATCTTCCTCGCGGCGAAGGCGGGCGGACAGCCGACCACGTTCCAGCTGCCGTACGCGATCGGTTTGATCAAGAACGGCCCGAACCAGGCTGAAGGCAAGAAGCTGATCGACTACCTGATGTCGACCGACGTGCAGTCGAAGGTGCCTGACATCTTCGGCATCCCGGGCCGCACCGACGTGCCGCTCGCGGGCAAGAACGGCGAAGCGGTCAAGCAGGCGATCGCGGGCGTGAAGCTGGTGCCGGTGGACTGGAACCAGGTGATGCAGAAGAAGGCGGACTGGACGGCTCGCTGGAAGAACGAAGTGATCGGCAATTCGGGCAAGCAGATCGAAGTCGTGAAGCCGGCGCAGTAAGCCGCGCGGCTTAGCCGACGGAGTTGAGGGCCTGTTCTCGACGGGAACAGGCCCTGGGGCAATCAAGTAAGAGGATGAAGCCGGTGACAACTGCCAGCCTTGCTCACCCCGGCGCGCTGGGCGCCGCACGTGACGCGCGGGAAGACGCGCTTACGGGCACGCCGGACGGCGTGCATATCGAACATCTGACCGTGCGCTTCGGCGCGCGCGCCGTACTCGACGATTTATCGCTGACGATCGAGCGCGGCGAGCTCTTGACGGTGCTCGGCAAGAGCGGCTGCGGCAAGACCACGTTGTTGCGGTTCATCGCCGGCTTTATCGAAACCGAAGGTCTGGCGGGAACGCTGATCGTTGCGGGCCGCGACCTCACGCATGTGCCGCCGCACAAGCGCAATCTTGGCTTGCTGTTCCAGAGCTACGCGCT
>DATGHJ010000362.1:0-7531 GCA_035308085.1 Trinickia sp.
TGGCCGATCGAAAGCGGCACCATGAACGCCACCGAAGCGACGTTCAGCGCGATCTGATGCGCCGCGAGCTGCGTCTGCCCGAGCAGCCCGATCATGAGGCCGGTGGCGAGAAAGAGCGTCGATTCGACGCCATAGGTGATCGCAACGGGCCAGCCGATCGCGAACAGCTCGCCCATCAGCGGCAGTTTCGGCCGTGCGGCGGTGACGAAGCGCCGGTAGCGTTCGCGGCCGTGCAGCAGCATCACGAGCGCGACCGCGGTGAGCCAGATGGTGCAGGTCGTCGCCGCCGCTGAGCCGAGAAAGCCGAGCCGGGGCAAGCCATACGCGCCGTGAATCAGGCCGTAGTTGAGCACCGCATTGACGGCGACGCCCGCAATCGACACCCACAGCAAGCGTTTTGCCGCGCCGATGGCGGGCAGGAACGAACGCATCATGCCGATCCCGATCAGGCTGCCGAGCGACGCCCAGCGCAGGATGTTCGCGTATTCGCCGACGTCGCGCGCGAGCGTGGGCGGCTCGCCGAACGCGAGCAGGATCGGATGTGCGAACGACAGCAGCACGAACGCGGGCACCGCGAGAATCGCCGAGAGCAAGAGGCCGGTCCAATAGATATGCGGCACGCGGTGTTCGGCCTGCGCGCCGCGCGCATGGGCGACGCTGACCGAGACCGAGGTCAGCACGCCTTGCAGCAGCGTCACGACGACGAAGAAGAGCATGGCGCCGAGGCCGCCGGCCGCGAGCGCGTCGGCGCCGAGCGAGCCGAGCAGGATCGTGTCGGTGACGCCCATCGCCATCTGCGAGAGCTGTGCGATCGCGAGCGGCGCGGCAAGACGGGCGGTATCGGCGGCGTGGCGGGTGAGGCTGGGCGGCGCAACGGGCGCGTGAGAAAGACGGGATTGAGACATAGGGACCTGCAAGAACTTGCTGGTGCGGCGAACCTTGCGCGCACCTTTCTTATTTCGAAAACAGACAGCATATTGCCAGTGCGCGCGGCTGTCGATAAGACGAGCGGTCTACTTGCGCCGAACCGAGGGCACGAAGGCGCGTGGTGTGCCTAGCACGCATGCCGCGTCAGCGGGCGTGCTAGGCCGCCTCGTGTACGGCGATGCGCGTGTCGCCGAGCATGACGACCTGGCCCGCGCGGATCTTGCAGGTCTTGCGCAGCTCGACCTGGCCGTCGACCGTGACCGCGCCCGACGCGACGATCACCTTCGCCGAGCCGCCGCTGTCCGCGAGGCCCGTGAGCTTCAGCAGGTTGTGCAATTCGACGAAGTCGCCGGTGAGCGTGAAGTTGAGATTGGCCATGACGAGAAATGCGTGTTCACGCTTCGAAGAGAGGGACGGGCTCGCATCATAAGCCAGTTGCGGGCGAGGGCCGATGGTTTGTGCGCCGGCCCGCTGGTTTCAGACCTCGTGCCTTGCCCGCACGCTTTCATCCGCCTCGACGACGGCGAGCGCCTCATGCAGCGTCCCGAAGATGCGCGTCTCGCCGATCACGCTGGCGATGCCGTGCCGGACCATGTCCGAATGCAGGTATTGATTGACCCGTGCGAATACCACCTGGACTTGGCGCTGCGTCAGCGTTTCGCAGAGCTCGGAGACGGTGCGCGCAGCCGAGTAGTCGAGATCGGTGATCGCGCCCGCATCGACCACGAACCAGCGCACGGGACTCGGCGCACGCTCGACGAGCTCACGGACTTCGTCGACGAAGAAATGATCGTTGGCGTAGAAGAGATCGGCGCCGAAGCGGTACACGATCAGCCCTGGCGCGGTTTCGGCGCCCGGCGTGGCCGGCGCGGGCTGCCAGCGTGAATCGGCGCCGGGCTCGAGCATCATCGTGTGCGGGCGATAGCTGTGGCGCACGTGCCGCAACAGCGACAGGGCGACCGCGAGCAAGATGCCCTGCTCGACGCCGATCACGACCACCGACGCCGCCGTGAAGAGCGCCAGCGTGAATTCGCCGGGGCTCTCGCGGCGGATCGCCATCAGGCTCTGCACGTTGACGAGGCCGACGGCGATCGTGAACACGATGCCGGCCAGCACGCAGTGCGGCAGGTACTGGAGCGTGCCGCTCAGGAACAGCAGCACCACGACGACGACGGCCGCGAACACCAGCTGCGCCACTTGGCTGCGCGCGCCGGCGCGCTCGGCCATCGCGGTCTGCGTGGGGCTGCCGTTGACGACGAACGCGCCTGTCACCGCCGCGGCCGCATTGGCCGCGGCGATGCCGAGGATGTCCGAGTCGATGTCGACGGGCTCGCGATAGCGTTCCGCGAACGCGCGGCTGGCCGCGGCGCTCTGCGCGATGATCATCGCGAAGCACGACGCGGACGTGGGCAGCAGCTCGAGCGATTCGCGCCAGCCGACCAGCGGCCAGTGCAGCGACGGCAAGCCGCCCGCAACGGGTCCGATCACCGCGATGCCGTGACCCGCGAAGTTGTACGCGTAGCTTGCCGCGATCGACGCCACGACTGCGAAGAGCGCAACCGGCAGCCGCGGCATGAAGCGCTTGAAGCCGAGAATGCACGCCACCACGAGCGCCGAAATCGCCAGCGTCGGGACCTGAGCGTGCGGCAACTGAGCGAGGACCTGGCCTAGCTGCTCGATGCTGTGCCGCGTTGTCACGGTCACGCCGACCATGTCGCCGAGCATCGCGATGCCCACTTGCACGCCGACGCCGGCAAGAAAACCGACCAGCACCGTGCGTGAGAGAAAGTCGGCGAGAAAGCCGAGCCTGAAGATGCGCGCGATCAAGAGCAACGCGGCCGTCTGCATCGCGACGACGCCCGCGAGCGCCGCGTACTTCGCGCTCGCGACGGGCGCCATCGTCGCGAGCCGGCTCGCGAAGATCGTGGCGGTGGCCGAATCGGCCGCGACGACGAGGTGCCGCGACGCGCCGAAGACCGCGAACGCCACGAGCGGCAAGAGGACGGTGTAGAGCCCCGTCACCGCGGGCATGCCCGCGATGCGCGCGTAGCCGAGCACCTGGGGGATGTTCATCGAGGCGAGCGTCGCGCCCGCCATCGCGTCGCGAAGGGCGGAAGCCCGGTCCAGAGGTCGGATTCCCTTCAATAAGCTAAGTCGCATGCCTGTTTTCCAAGGAGTTTTCGCGCGCACGAATGACGTGAAAACGGTATGAACATTACCGTATCGTGCCGCGATTCGAAGCGGAAAAGCAAGGCAATCAGCAAAACGGGGAGGGCGTCCGCCGCTGCGCGCGGCGGCTTGGAGGCCGGCAAGGGCTGCTCGCGAAGGCCGGCTCGTCAAGCTCGCGGACCCGCGTTGGCTTTTTGAAAACGGTTACGGAAACGCCGGTATCGTCGGGTCCGTGCCTTCGATGTCCGCTTCGGGATGATGGCCCTTGACGAGTGCTTCGATCTCATCGACCAGGTCTTTGCGCACGTCGACCATCATCAGCAGCTCACCTTTCTCGATCGCGGCCTCGAAGCGTTTCAGACGCGTGTTCGGCACGTCGACGCCGATCATCGTCGCCGTCCACGCGCCGAAGCCCGCGCTCGCCAGCGTCATCAGCACCACGACGCCGCCCGCGATGGTGAGGCCCGCTGGAGGAAACGCCATCGCGATGAGACCCGCCAGCGCACCCGTCACGCCGCCCGCGGCCGTGCCGCGCGCGAGCGCGGGAAGCAGGTCGCTGCGCTGCGCGAGCGTGCATTGCGGCAGGTCTTCGAGCGGGGTGCCGGGACGGGCGAGCACGTGGATATGCCGCCACTCGATGCGCTTGAGCAGCAGTTCGTCGATGATGCTCTTCGCGCTCGGCACGTCGGGCAAGAGGAAGTAGATGCGGCGCATGATGGGCCTCCCTTCGGGTCTCCCGTGCGGGAATACCCGTAGCCCTGCTGGCCGGGCCGGCATCGAATTTGCGCAGGCGATCGGCGCCAGGGCCTTATCAACCAATATAGTCGCTATCGGATCGGAGTACCCGGCGCCAAATTGCGTTACGACGGCGCTCCAAACCGCCTGCGCAATTCGAGGTTGACTTCGAGCACGTTCACGAGCGGTTCTCCCGCGAGACCCCCGAGCGGCGCATGCGCTTTCTGCTGCAGCAGCGCGCTGACTTCGCTCTTGAGCATCGCCGGGTCGCGCTTCGTATCCTTGGCCCATGCGGCCGCCACGCGGTCCAGTTGATAGTCGGCGTTGGCGAGCGTGATGTCCGGGTCGAGACCGGAGCCCGAGGTCGTCACGAAATCGCCGGGCACGTTTTGCAGCGCGACGCCGGGATGGTCCTGCCGCCACATGTCGAAGAAGATCGACTGAATGTCGGAGCCGGTCTTCACGGGTTCGATCGACGTGACGCTCTTGCCGTCGCTGCCGGTTTTCGTGACGCTCGACGGGAACTGCCCGGGGTGCTCGGCCGAGAACGATTCGAAGAACGGCACGGCAAGGTCCGCCGCTTTCGGCTGCGGCGTGCCGGGGTTCGCCGCGATCCATTGCTTGACCGCTTGCGGGTGTGTCTTCGTCCACTCGTCGACGTACTTCCCATGCGACGGGTCTGCGTTGACCCACCCCTGGGCGAGCGAGTTATGCGCGTCGGCCCATTGCGCGACGATATGAGGCTGGCCGTTGGCGCGATCCGCCTGGAACCAGGTCTCGACATCGGGCGCGACGAGCTGCCCCGCCTTTGGCCCGCTCGCATACTGCGCGATCGGTCCAAGCGCGCGCGCGACGCGATCGCGCAGCGCGTAGTTCGATGCGGCGAGCGCCGACGAACCCGACGACGACCCGTCATACGACACGGCGGAAGGACGCGGCTGGAAGTATTCGTCTTTCGTGAACGGCTGCGCGATCAGCAGCGAGCCGACCGGCTTGCCGTCGGGCCCGTTCACGATGCTGCCGTTCGCCTGGAACGGAAACGCGGTCTGCCCGATGATCCACAGGATCGCCGGATAGAGGCCGCACACGAGCACGACCGCCATTCCCAGCAGCAAGGCACTCTTCGATATGTGGCGCAGCATGGTTGTCCCCTCAGTGCGCGATATTCAAGCGATGCTCACGCGACCAGATGCAGCGCGACCATCACGACGTCGATCAGCTTGATCCCGGCGAACGGCACGATCACGCCGCCGAGTCCCCAAACCAGCAGGTTGCGCCGCAACAGCGCGTCGGCGCCGAGCGCGCGGTACTTGACGCCCTTCAACGCGATCGGAATCAGCAACGGAATGATCAGCGCGTTGAAGATCACCGCCGACAGAATCGCCGAGGTAGGCGAGTGCAGGTGCATGACGTCCATCGCGCCGAGCCACGGCAGCGTGCCGGCAAAGAGCGCGGGCACGATCGCGAAGTACTTGGCGACGTCGTTGGCGATCGAGAACGTCGTGAGCGCACCGCGCGTCATCAGGAGCTGCTTGCCGATCTCGATCACTTCGATGAGCTTGGTCGGATCGCTGTCGAGGTCGACCATGTTGCCGGCTTCCTTCGCAGCCTGCGTGCCCGAGTTCATCGCGAGGCCGACGTCGGCTTGCGCGAGCGCGGGCGCGTCGTTGGTGCCGTCGCCCATCATCGCGACCAGCTTGCCTTCGGCCTGCTCGCGGCGCAGATAGGTGAGCTTCGCCTCGGGCGTCGCCTCGGCGATGAAGTTATCGACGCCCGCGAGCTGCGCGATCGTCGCGGCGGTCAGCTTGTTGTCGCCCGTGACCATCACCGTGTAGAGGCCCATCTTGCGCAAGTGCTGGATGCGTTCGCGGATGCCGGGCTTGAGCACGTCTTCGAGAATCACCACGCCCGCGATCTCGTTGCCGTTCGCCACGAGGAGCGGCGTCGCGCCTTGTTTGCCCGCTTGCTGCAGGATCGGCTCGAGGCCGAACGGCACTTCGCCGCCGTGCTGCTTCACGTACGCGACGATCGCGTCAGGCGCACCCTTGCGGATCATGCGGCCGTCGGGCAGGTCGACGCCGCTCATGCGGCTTTGCGCGCTGAACGCAACCAGTTGCGCATCCTTCGGCAATGCGTGCATGCCGTGATCGGCCGGGTACGGCGCGAGCGGCGACACCACCGAGACGATGCTCTTGCCCTCCGGCGTCTGATCGCCGAAAGACGCCATCGCGGCGAGCCGTTTCAACTCGCCTTCGTCGTATGCGCCGACGGGCAGGAACCCGGTCGCGCGGCGATTGCCGATCGTGATCGTGCCGGTCTTGTCGAGCACGACGGTGTCGATATCGCCCGCGACTTCGACGGCCTTGCCGCTCTTCGCGATGATGTTCGCGCGCAGCGCGCGGTCCATGCCCGCGATGCCGATCGCCGCGAGCAGCGCGCCGATCGTCGTCGGGATCAGGCAGACGAGCAGTGCGACGAGCGTGGGCACGTCGGTGCCGAGGCTGTGCAGCGGCTCGCTCAGGCCGAGATAGCTCGTCATGTATTGCTCGGCGTTGAACGCCATCGGCCACAGCGGCACGACGACGATCAGGAAGATCAGCGTGAACGCCGACAGCACGAGCGTGAGCGCGATCTCGTTCGGCGTGCGCTGCCGCACGGCCCCTTCGACGAGCGCGATCATGCGGTCGAGAAAGGTTTCGCCGGCATGTGCCGAGATGCGGACGATGATCTCGTCGGACAGCACCGTGGTGCCGCCCGTCACGCCGGAACGGTCGCCGCCCGCATCGCGGATCACCGGCGCCGATTCGCCCGTGATCGCCGATTCGTCGACCGTGGCCGTGCCGTCGATCACTTCGCCATCGCTCGGAATCACTTCGCCTGCGCGCACGATGACGACGTCGTCGCGCTGCAGCTTGATCGACGACACCTTCTCGTGCCGTCCGTCGGGATGCACGAGGCACGCCACCGTGTCGCGCCGCGCGCGCTTCAGTGCATCGGCCTGCGCCTTGCCGCGCTCTTCGGCGATCGCGGTCGCGAAGTTCGCGAACACGACGGTCAGGAAGAGCCAGACGTCGAGCGCGATGAAGTACGTGAGCGGCGCCTCGCTATGCGCGAAGCCGAGCGCGATCTGCACGATGAACACGAGCGTGAGCACCGCGCCGATCTCGACGACGAACATCACCGGGTTCTTCCACTGGATGTCCGGGCGCAGCGCGACGATCGACTGGCGCAGCGCCGCGCGCACCAGATCCGAGGCGAACAGTTTGTTCGCCTGCGAGTGCTGCGGCGGGCGAGGGCCGGCAGGCGTGGCCCCGACGGTCGCCCCATGCGCGAGCTTGGCGGTTTCCATGAGATACGCTCCTCGAATTCGCTATCTAATCGACTAGGTCGCGATTGGTTCGCTAATTGGTTCGCTGATTGGTTCGCTAAGTGATGTCGGATTCGAAAGACGGGTTGTCTTGCGCTATCCGCCGAATGGAATCGGCCCCAGGTGTTCCGCGACCGGCCCGAGCGCGGCGACCGGGAGGAACAGCAGCGCGCCGACGATCAGGATCGTCCCGAGCAGCAGGAAGCCGAACGTCGCGGTGTTGTCGCGCATCGTGCCGAGCGTCGCGGGCGCCATCTTCTTGCGGCCGAGGAACGCGGCCATCGCGATCGGTGCGACGATCGGCAAGTAGCGCGAGAACAGCATCACGAGGCC
>DATGHJ010000363.1:0-10345 GCA_035308085.1 Trinickia sp.
CACGGCGGCAGTTCCGTCGCCGCGTTGCGTACCGACGAGCGGCCGGATCTTGACGACGCCGGTGGTCAGCGCCGTTCCGGCTAGCGCGATCGCGCACACGAGCACCCTATCGCGTGTCGTCGTTTCGCCCACAAACAGCCCGCCCCACAGCATCCCGAACACGGGGATCATGAACATTCGGATCGAAACGCGCGGCCGTTACGTTCTCGGCCGCCGCTTAGTCGCATCGGCGCACCGGCGCAAAGGGCTCGCGTTCGGCTACGGCGTGCTCGACGAGCGGGCGATCGTCGAAGGACTCGCTCGGTTGCGGCGCGCGTGGACCTGAGCGCCGAAAACTGCCGGGGTCGCGTTCTGCACGAGTTGCACGCGAGCGCTATGCTGTCGCCTTGTCCGCATTGCCTCATGAAACGGGAGCCACCATGCAATACAGGAAATTCGGCCACACGGGCCTGACCGTGTCGAATCTTTGCCTCGGCACGATGACGTTCGGCTTACAGATCGACGAAGACGCCTCGCAAGCGATTCTCGATAAAGCGACCGAGGCCGGCGTGAACTTCATCGATACGGCCGACGTGTATCCGCTCGGCGGCGGCGAGCAGTTGGCGGGACGAACCGAGGAGATCGTCGGCCGCTGGCTGAAAGGCAAGCGTCAGCACTTCATCGTGGCGACGAAGGCGGTCGGCAAGGTCGGGCCGATGCCGTGGGACAAAGGCGCATCGCGCAAGCATTTGCTCGATGCGATCGACGCGTCGCTCAAGCGTCTCGGCACCGATTACGTCGATCTCTATCAGCTGCATTCGGACGACCAAGACACCCCGCTCGACGAGACGCTCGATGCGCTCGACACGATCGTGCGCTCGGGGCGCGTGCGTTATATCGGCGTGTCGAACTTTCTCGCGTACCGGCTCGCGAAAGCGCTAGGGCGCGCCGACGTGCGCGGCCTGGCGCGCTTCGTTTCAGTGCAGCCGCGCTACAACCTGCTGTTCAGGCAAATCGAGCGTGAGTTGCTGCCGCTCGCCGGCGAAGAAGGGCTTGCCGTGATGCCGTACAACCCGCTCGCGGGCGGCCTTCTGACCGGCAAGCACCGGCACGATGCACCGCCGCCCGAGGGGCGCTTTACGGTCGGCAACGCGGGCTCGATGTATCAGGAGCGCTATTGGCACGAGCGCGAGTTCAATACGATCGAGGCACTGAAGAAGACCGTCGATGCGGCGGGGCTCAGGCTGTCCACCGCCGCGGTCGCGTGGGTGCTCGCTCATGGCGTCGTGACGTCGGCGATCATCGGCGCAAGCCGGCCCGAGCAGCTGACCGATACGCTCGCCGCCGCGGACTTGACGCTCGATGCAGAGCTGAAGGCAAAGCTCGATGAACTGACGCACGAATATCGATGGGGTGACGCGATGCGTTGATTGCCGTGCCGCATGCGCCGGAGCGTCGCGGCAGCCCTCAGGGATACGCCTAAGGTGCGTAATTTGAACGATCTGGTTAAAATTGGCGCCACCGAAACCGCACCGGCAAGACTTGCCTTTTCCTGGAGACTGAATGCCCGGCAATCCCACCCTTTCCAGCGAAGCGACATCCGGCACGAACCCGCTCGGCATGGCCGGGCTGGAGTTCGTCGAATTCGCGGCGCCGGCGCCGGAGGCTGTCGCAAAGCGCTTTGAGCAGCTCGGCTTCAAAGCGATCGCGCGACACGTCAGTAAGGACGTCACGCTCTATCGGCAAGGGCAGATGAACTTTCTCATCAATGCGGAGCGGGACTCGTTCGCCGGGCGCTACGCGCAAGAATATGGCATGGGCGTGTGCGCAATCGGCATCCGCGTGGACAATGCGCGGCGCGCATTCGAGCGCGCGCTCAAGCTGGGCGCGTGGGCATTCGAAGGTGAGCGGGTCGGGGTCGGCGAGCTGCGGATTCCGGCCATCCAGGGAATCGGCGCTTCGCACCTGTACTTCGTCGATCGCTGGCGCGGGCGCGGCGGTCAGCGCGGCGGGTTAGGCGACATCTCGATCTTCGACATCGATTTCCGGCCGCTCGACATCGCGACGGCCCATACCGACCTCGACTATGCAGGCGCGGGGCTGCAGCGGGTCGATCACTTCACGCAGACGGTCGGCCAGGGCCGCACGCAGGAATGGCTCGACTTTTACCATGACCTCCTGCATTTCCGCGAGATTCAAGAAATCGACCCGATTTGCCATCCCACCAACGACTCGCGTGTCATGGTGTCGCCGTGCGGCGCGCTGCGCATCCCCGTCTACGAAGAAGGGGCGCCGCGCACCGAACTGATGCATGCTTACCTGCCGGGCCATCCAGGCGAGGGCGTGCAGCACATCGCGCTCGCTACCGGCGACATCCTCGCTTGCGTCGATGCGCTGCGGGCCAACGGCGTCGAGCTGATCGAGCCGCCCGCGCGCTATTACGACGAAGTCGATGCGCGTCTGCCGGGGCATGGTGTGGACCTGGATGCATTGCGCCGCCGCGCTGTGCTGATCGACGGCGAAATCGGCGACGATGGCGTGCCGAAGCTATTTTTCCAGACCTTCGTGAAGCCGCATCCCGATGAGATCTTCATCGAGATCGTGCAGCGGCAAGGACATCACGGATTTGGCGCGGGCAATCTCGCGGCGCTCGCCCGTGCGCGTCAAGCAGGCTGACGCCCGCCGCAACGGGGCGGGCCACATCATCGGCGCCACCGCTACCATCGGCGACGGTTTCCAGACCACGCCGTCATCGTCGCGCGGCAGGTTTGCCGCGGGTGTCGGGATCGTGCATCGGTTCTGACGGATGCGCTAGCGCTGCTCGTCAAGCGTTGCAGCGTATGCCGTCGCAACGCCTGCTCGGTTCGCCTCCGCCGATTCGTCAGCAGACGCGAGCGCTTCGAGCGCGAGCCCCTTCGTCTCGATGCCCATGATCCACACAGCCAGCGCCGCGACCGCAAACGACAGCGCGCCCAGGGTAAAGACGCCGCTTTGACCGAACGTGGGCAACACGACACCGACTGCGTACGGACCGATCAACGACCCCACGCGACCGATTGCGGACGCAAAACCCGAGCCGGTCGCGCGTGCGCCCGTGCCGTAGAGTTCCGGCGTGTAGGTGTAAAGCGCGGCCCACATGCCGAAGAGGAAGAACTGCATGGCAAGCCCGGCGCAGATGATGAGCGTGACGTCGCCTGCGTGTAGCGCTGCTTGACCATACACGTAGGCCATCACACCGCCGCCCGTGAGCGACGCGATGCAGGTCGGCTTGCGCCCCCATCGCTCGACGAGCCACGCCGCGCACAGGAAGCCGGGAATCCCGCCGAGCGAGATCAGCACGGTGTACAACACCGAAGTCGCGACAGCGAAACCCGCCTGCTGCATCAGCGCGCCGAGCCACGATGTGAGCCCATAGAACCCGAGCAGCGCGAAGAACCACAGCGTCCAGACCATGATCGTGCGGCGGCGGTAGGCTCCGCTCCAGAGTTCGCGGAACGCGCCGCGCGTGCGCGCGGCCGCCTGCTCGACGAGCTTCGACGGCGCCGGCAGCGTCGCCAGTCCCGTGGCCTTCAACACCTTCGCTTCGATGCGCGCCATCACCTGGTCCGCTTCGGCAAGACGCCCGCGATGTTCGAGCCAGCGCGGCGATTCGGGCACGATGCGTCGCACTATCAGCACGAAGATGGCGGGTACGGCGAGCAGCGCAAACACCGTGCGCCAGCCGAAGTGCGGCAGCACGAAGAACGAGATCACGCCGGCCGTGATGAAGCCGAGTGGCCAGAATCCGTCCATCAATGCGATCAGTCGCCCGCGCTTGGCGGCCGGCACGAATTCCGAAAGCAGCGTTTGCGCAACCGGAAACTCCATCCCCATGCCGATGCCAAGCAGCACGCGATAGACGATCAGCGCGTCGACGCTTTGCGCCGTCGAGCACAGATACGACGCGACGCCCCACAGCACCATGCTCCACTGAAACACGGGACGGCGCCCGAAGCGATCGGCGAGGAGACCGGCGGCTGCGGCACCCAAAACCATGCCGAAGAAGCTTGCGCTCGCAACCAAACCGGTGGTCGCGGTGGACAGCCCGAACTCTTTTTTGATCGAGCCGAGCACGAATGTCATCGTGCCGAGATCGACCGAGTCGAAGAAGAACGCGACAGCGATGATGATGAAGATCGTGCGGTGATAGCTGGAAAACGGCAGACGTTCGAGACGTGCGGCGGCGCTGGCGCGCGTAGGGGTAGAGCGGAAGGCGGGGGGCATGACACCTCCGAGTGAAAGAGAAGGGCCTCGTGATGTATCGAGGCCGGCCTTCAGTCAGTAGATGCCGCCATTAATCGCCGCCATAGAAGGATTCCGGCATCGGCATGGAACGGGCGCGTCATGACAAGCCACGCCATGACAGGTCGTGCCTGACTTCACCGAGTCGCGAGCTCAATTCACCTGCGCGACGCCGGAGTTCGAGCGCGCATCGGCGGTGCGCCGCGCGGGTTTGCCGTTCGCGACAAAATACGGCACGTCGGCGCGCGTGAGTGCTTCACGCCCGCGAATACGATCGACGATCTTCTCGGCGAGCATGATCGTCGGCGCATTGAGGTTGCCGGTGGTAATGCGCGGCATGATCGACGCATCGACGACACGCAAGCCCTCGATCCCATGCACGCGGCCTTGGTCATCGACGACCGCCATGTCGTCGTAGCCCATCGCACACGAGCAAGACGGGTGATAGGCGGTTTCGGCGCGTGCGCGCACAAATGCGTCGAGTTCGGCGTCGGTCTTGAGGTCGGCGCCGGGGTTCAGCTCGCGGCCGCGATAACGATCGAGCGCGGGCTGACGGATGATCTCGCGCGTGATCCGGATCCCGTCGCGGAACTCGCGCCAGTCGAGCGGCTCGGCCATGTAGTTGAAGAGGATGCTCGGGTGTTCGTGTGGATCGCGCGAGCGCAGCTTCACGCGACCGCGGCTCGGCGAGCGCATCGAGCCGACGTGCGCCTGGAAGCCGTGCATTTCAATTGCGTTCGAGCCGTTGTAGTTGACCGCGACGGGCAGGAAGTGATACTGGATGTTCGGCCACAGGTCGTCGTCGCGCGTACGGATGAACCCGCCTGCCTCGAAGTGATTGCTCGCGCCGATGCCGGTGCCCTTGAGCATCCATTCGATGCCGATCGCGGGCTGGTTGCGCTTCAGGAGCGCGGGGTAGAGCGAGACCGGCTCCTTGCACTCGTACTGCATGTACATCTCGAGATGGTCTTGCAGGTTCTGTCCGACGCCGGGCAAATCGAGCACGACGGGGATATCGAGTTCGCGCAGCCACGCGCCGGGGCCGACGCCCGAACGCTGCAGGATCTGCGGCGACGCAATCGCGCCGCCGCACAGCAGCACTTCGCGCCGCGCGTGGGCGGTAATGCGCTCGTTGCGACGCAGGTATTCCGCGCCGATCGCGCGCTTGCCCGAGAACAGGATGCGATCAGTGGTGGCGTGCGTGACGATCGTCAGATTCGGGCGCTGGCGGGCCTGGTCCAAGTAGCCGCGCGCAGTGCTTGCGCGCCGGCCTTTCGGCGTCACGGTGCGGTCCATCGGACCGAAGCCTTCTTGCTGATAGCCGTTCAGATCGTCGGTGCGCGGATAGCCCGCTTGCACGCCGGCCTCGACCATCGCGGCAAAGAGCGGGTTGTTGCCAGGCTTGCTGGTCGTCACGCTGACCGGACCGTCACCGCCGTGATAGTCGTTCGGGCCGATGTCGCGCGTTTCCGCTTTCTTGAAGTACGGCAGGCAGTCGAGATAGCTCCAGCTTTCGAGCCCCTTGTTTTCGGCCCAGCCGTCGTAATCGAGCGCGTTGCCGCGGATGTAGCACATGCCGTTGATCAGCGACGATCCGCCAAGCCCCTTGCCGCGCCCGCATTCCATGCGGCGATTGTTCATGTGCGGCTCGGGATCGGTTTCGTAGGCCCAGTTGTAGCGCCGACCTTGCAGCGGATAGGCAAGCGCGGCGGGCATCTGCGTGCGAAAGTCGAAGCGATAGTCGGGGCCGCCCGCTTCGAGTAGCAGCACGGTCACGCCGGCGTCTTCGGTCAGGCGAGTGGCGAGCACGTTGCCGGCCGAGCCGGCGCCGATGATGATGTAGTCGAATTCACGGATAGCCATGGACGCCTCCTTTAAAACACCGGGTTATAGCGGCCGAGTTCGACCTGCACGGATTTGATGCGCGTGTAGTGCTCGAGCGTCGTCAAGCCGTTTTCGCGGCCGACGCCCGACTGCTTGTAGCCGCCCACCGGCATTTCGGCCGGCGATTCGCCCCACGTGTTGATCCAGCAGATGCCCGCTTCGAGGCGATGGATCACGCGATGGGCGCGTGCGAGGTTTTCAGTGACGACGCCCGCGGCAAGGCCGTAAGACGTACGGTTCGCACGCGCGATGACTTCGTCTTCGTCATTGAAGTCGAGCAGGCACATGACGGGGCCGAAGATTTCCTCGCGCACGATCTGCATGTCGTCGCGGCAGTCGCCGAAGACGGTCGGCGCGACATACTGGCCGCGCGAGAATTCGCCGTCGACGAGGCGCGTGCCGCCCGCGAGCACGTGTGCGCCTTCGCGCTTGCCGCTTTCGATGTAGCCGAGCACCTTGTCGAGCTGCGCCGCGCTGGCAAGCGGACCGAAGTTCGTCTGCGGATCGGACGGCTTGCCGACGCGGATGCGCTTCACGCGCTCGAGCACGCGCGCCTTGAAGCCTTCCATGATCGAGCGATGGACGAACACGCGCGTGCCGTTCGTGCAGACCTGCCCGGCGCTGAAGAAGTTTGCGGTGACGGCGATGTCGGCGGCGCGATCGAGATCGGCGTCGCTGAACACGATCAGCGGCGACTTGCCGCCGAGCTCCATCGTCACTTCCTTTAACGACGACGCGCCGGCGAGCGACATGACTTTCTTGCCCGTTTCGACGCCGCCCGTAAACGACACCTTGGCGATCTCCGGATGCGCGGCGAGCCACGCGCCGACGCGCCCGTCGCCTTGCACGACGTTGAACACGCCGGGCGGCACGCCGGCTTCGAGGTAGATCTCGGCGAGCTTCGAGGCGGACAGCGGCGTGACTTCACTCGGCTTGAAGATCATCGCGTTTCCGGCCGCGAGCGCAGGCGCGGACTTCCAGCAGGCGATCTGAATCGGATAGTTCCATGCGCCGATGCCCGCGCAGACGCCGAGCGGCTCGCGCCGCGTATAGACGAACGATTCGGCGCGCAGCGGAATCTGCTGGCCTTCGATCGCGGTGGCGAGCCCGGCGTAGTACTCGATCACGTCGGCACCGGTCACGATGTCGACCGCGAGCGTTTCCGCAATCGGCTTACCGGTGTCGCGCATTTCGAGTTCGGCGAGCTCGTCGTTGCGCGCGCGCAGCAATTCGACGGCGCGGCGCAGGATGCGCGAGCGCTGCATCGCGGTCATCGCCGCCCATTCACGTTGGCCTTCGCGCGCCGATTGCACGGCGCGGTCGATGTCGGCTTCGCTCGCCTGCTGAACCGATGCGAGCGTTTCGCCGGTGGCGGGATCGGACGTGTCGAACGTGACGCCGCTGGTGGCGTCGACATAAGCGCCGCCGATGTAAAGACGTTGCAGGCCGTAAGCGGTGGCAGAGGGCATCGAGTATCTCCTTGGATGCGCAAATCGCGACTTGAGAGGCGACCGAGAGCGGATTGAATGGGGCGTAGGCGTGACTTGCGGCTACGCGTGCTGGGCCAGCAGCAAATCGATGTAGTCGTTGGCGAGACGGATCGCGGCCTTCGTGTCGAACGGCTCGCCGCTTAGCGCGCCGCGCAGCCAGAGCCCGTCGATCATCGCTGCGAGACCGCTCGCCGAGCGCCGCGCGGCGGCACGCGGCATCGCCTTGCCGAATTCGGCGCACAGATTTGAATAGAGGCGCCGCGTGTTGACGTGCTGCAGGCGCTTAAGTGACGGTTCATGCATGCTTTGCGACCAGAACGCGAGCCATGTCTTCATCACCGGGACGCTGATCTGGCTCACGTCGAAATTCGCGGCGACGACGGCGCGCAAGCGCGAGCGGGGATCGGACTTGGCCGCGGTGCGCCGCCGCGCCGTGGCGGCCCACAAATCGCGCAAGACGTGGCGCATCGTGGCTTCGATGAGCCCATTCTTGTCGCCGAAATAGTGACTGACGATGCCCGTCGAGATGTTCGCGCGCTGCGCGACTAGCGCGAGCGTCGTGCCGGACAGGCCGGCTTCGTCGATGGTGTGCAGCGTGGCGTCGATCAATTGGGCGCGGCGCACTTCGCGCATTCCCACTTTGGGCATGGTCGTTTTCGGTTTCGTTGTGCGTCAAAGGGACTCAAGGATAGCCTTTTTATGTTGAACGTTCAATCAATAAAAAACGGACTGAACACCGGGATGTCGGCGTTGGGCAAGCACGCGTCGGGTTTTGAACGATTGCTGCCGGGTCTTGCGGACTACGCTCGAACGAGGCGCGGCGGCTAATGATCGATGGCGGTCTCTCGGCGGACGCCGCGTGCAACGGACGTTGAAACGAGCGTCGAAACGAAAAGGAGACGGGACGATGAGCAGCAATCGAGGTGTCGTGTATCTGGGGCAGGGCAAGGTCGAAGTGCAATCGATCGATTACCCGAAGATGGCCGATCCAAGCGGGCGCGCGATCGGGCACGGCGTGATTCTGAAAGTGGTGAGCACGAATATCTGCGGGTCTGATCAGCACATGGTGCGCGGGCGCACGACGGCGGAGGTCGGGCTCGTGCTGGGGCATGAGATCACGGGCGAAGTGATCGAGGTGGGGCGTGATGTCGAGACCTTGAAGATCGGTGATCTGGTGTCGGTGCCGTTCAACGTCGCGTGTGGACGCTGCCCGATGTGCAAGGAGCAGCACACCGGCGTGTGTCTGAACGTGAATCCGTCGCGTGCGGGCGGCGCGTATGGCTACGTCGATATGGGCGGATGGATTGGCGGGCAGGCCGAGTATGTGCTCGTGCCCTACGCGGATTTCAATTTGCTCAAGTTTCCGGATCGCGATCAGGCGATGGCGAAGATCCGCGACCTCACCTGTCTCTCGGATATTTTGCCGACCGGTTATCACGGGGCCGTGACGGCTGGAGTGAAGCCTGGGTCCACCGTTTATGTCGCTGGCGCGGGGCCGGTTGGAATGGCGGCGGCTGCGTCCGCGCGTCTGTTGGGCGCGGCTTGCACGATCGTCGGCGATATGAATGCCGAGCGTCTCGCGCATGCGAAGGAGATGGGGTTTGAAGTCGTCGACCTCTCGCGTGATGCGACGCTCGGGGAGCAGATCGAGCAGATTCTTGGTAAGCCGGAGGTGGATTGCACGGTTGATTGCGTTGGCTTCGAAGCGCATGGACATGGTAGCGGGCACGCGGAAGAAGCGCCGGCTACCGTGCTCAATTCGCTGATGGAGATTACGCGGGCGGCGGGGGCGATCGGGATTCCGGGGCTATATGTGACGGATGATCCTGGCGCGGTCGATGCCGCTGCGCGCCGCGGCAGTTTGAGCATTCGCTTCGGCCTCGGCTGGGCGAAATCGCATTCGTTCCACACGGGGCAGACGCCTGTGATGAAGTACAACCGCAACCTGATGCAGGCTATTTTGTGGGACCGGTTGCCGATCGCGAAGATCGTCAACGTGTCAGTGATTTCGCTTGATCAGGCGCCGGAAGGGTATCGGAAGTTCGATGGTGGTGCGCCGCGGAAGTTTGTGATTGATCCGCATGGGTTGTTGAAGGCGGCTTGAATGTGACGGTCGTTATCGCGGTGGTGTGTTAGCGATGCCGGGGCGGTACGTTTTTTAACGGATGTCCGCCCCGGAGGGTGCTCAAATACATTTCTTCGCGCGTATTGTCTTTGTCATGCGCTTCGTTTCGGCCGTTGCGCATATGGCAATGGCGGCGGGTAGCATGGAGCCGCCGTGCCATTCCTGATCAGCCGATGTCTTGCAACTGATGTCGCGGCTTTTCTTCCACGCCACGACTTTCTTTTCCAATGCGATTCCGCAAGCCGGTGATGCAGCGGATTTTTGGTCCACGATTCGCTGCAATTCCTGCTCGGCCACGATTTGATCTCGCCACGCACAAAAGTTCATGCTGGTTTGATCGGCATCGCAGTTCGACAGCAAGGCACTGGCCTCGCTTGCAGGAAGCCCGCTGCGTGTGGCCAATTCATTCACCGGATTGGGGGCGGCAAGAGCCAACTGGGACACGGCTGCGATCATCACAAATACGCGCTTCATTGGCCACCCTGTGTGTCGCGGAACGGGGCCGCTTCTTCGCGACGCCGGTCTACCAAGCCTTGCACGCGCACCGCCGCTAAACGTCGACCTCTTGCGTCACGCGGATGGACAT
>DATGHJ010000364.1:0-2057 GCA_035308085.1 Trinickia sp.
GGCGGCGACGATCGATCGCTATATCAACGCGTTCCCGGCGGATCAGCAGCCGCAGATCCGCGGCTTGCTCGCGGATTCGCTGGCCGGCGTGATCGCGCAGCAGCTGCTGCCGCGCGCCGACGGCAAGGGCCGCGCAGCCGCGCACGAGGTGCTGGTCGGCAGCCTCGCGCTCGCATCGCTGATTCGCGAGGGCAAGACGCAGCAGATCGCCGGTTACATCCAGGCCGGCGCGGGCGAGGGCATGCAGGGCATGGATGCCGCGCTCGAGAAGCTGGTCGTGGCGGGCGCGGTGAAAGCGCGCGACGCCCTCGACAAGGCCCTCGACAAGGACTCGTTCACGAAGGCGATGGGGCAGCGGCTGACGTAGAGTGCATCTCACTCTAGGGCTTATCCCATAACCTGTTGCGATCCAAGTACGCGCAATTCGATCGCTTTCTGCACGGGATCGACGGCGGATCTCGGCTCTGATCTACTCGCAGCGTGGATCTCACCGACGCGCAGTGGAGCGCGATAGAGCCGTACATTCCTCGTCGAGAATTGCGTGCGTCGAGCAAGAAAGGCGGTCGTCCTTGGCGCTCGGCAAGAGACGTTCTCGATGGCGTGCTTTGGGTACTCCGTACCGGCGCTCCGTGGGCTGACCTCCCGCCGCGATATCCGCCGTATCAAACCTGTCATCGGCGGTTTCAGAGCTGGATCGCGGACAAAACGCTGCCGAAGATCCTCGCCGGCTTGCGACACGACCTCGAAACGCGAGGCGGCATTGAAGACGTGGAGGGCTACATCGACGGCACGTACGTGCCGGCGAAAAAAGGGGGGCTCTCGTCGGCCGCTGCCGCGCGGGGAATGCCACGAAGGTCATGGCAATCGCAGACCGCAATGGTCTTCCACTCGCTCTCTATCTTGCGAGCGGAAACCGATTCGACAGTGTGCTCACTGAGCGAACTCTCGACGCTGCTTTCGTGGCCGAGCTACCGCCCCGTCTGATCGGCGACCGCGCGTGGGATGGAGCCGTTCTTCAGCAGCGGCTCTTGGATGAACGTCACATCGATCTGATCGCGCCCACTCGTGGTGGTCAGCGGCCGAGTCGACGAAAGCAGGACGGACGCAAGCTCCGCCGCTACAAGCGGCGGTGGCGCGTGGAGTGGCTGTTCTCTCAGCTCAAACGATTCCGCCGAATCGCGACGCGCTGGGAGCTCAAGGCGACCAACTTCCTCGGCTTCCTTCAGCTCGCGAGTTGCGTGCTGATCCTTCGTGCTCTGCGCGGGCGGACGCGGTTATGAGATATGCCCTAGAGCCGGTAGCCCACGACCAGGTCGAGCGCGATGAACGGGGTCGATGCCTGCAGCGGGCCGGCGTCGACGTAGAAGTATTCGGCGCCGCCGCCGAGGCGCGCGTCGATGCGATGCGTGACGGGGAATGCCCAGCCCGCGAACACGCCGGCCGAACCGCCGAACCCGGTACCGTGGGCGCCGGCTTTGTCGCCGCTGACGCGATTGCCGCGGACGAAAGGTGCGAGATAGAAGCCGTGGCCGGGGGTGTTGCGGAACCAGGTGGCGCGCAGGCCGCCACCGAAGCCGATGACGTTGTCGCCGGCGTCGAACCACGGCAGGAAGTACGTGCCGAACGTCCCGGCTGCGGCTTCGAGGGCGACGTGGCTCGCGACGGGTTGCTCGTACGCCGCGTAGATCACCGACAGGCCGAGATCGAGCTGGGCCTGCGGCCGGAGCTCGTCCGCGTCGTCGGCTTGCGCGGGCACCGCGAGGCACGTCATGACGACCACCGCGATCATCGAGGTCCGCAAGGGACCTCATTGTACTCCTCTTGCGCGCGCGAACACGACGCGCTATACACTGAACCATATGGTTCAGTATTCGAGGCCGCACCTCGATGCCTCGTTCGCCGCGCTGGCCGATGCCACGCGGCGCGGCGTGCTCGAGAAGCTCGGGCGCGCGGATGCTTCGATCACGGACCTCGCCGAGCGGTTCCACATGACGCTGACCGGTATGAAGAAGCACGTGAGCGTCCTGGAGCACGCGCGGCTCGTCACGACGGAGAAA
>DATGHJ010000365.1:0-2214 GCA_035308085.1 Trinickia sp.
TGACGATCACATAGCATTCGAACGAACGGAAGTTGCGCGACTGGATGAAATTGGCCGTGTAGGTCAGGTCCGGCACCGAAATCTGCGATACGACCGCGGAACCGAGCATCACGATCAGCACCTGCCCGAGCAAGGCCGGAAACACATTGGCGAGCGCCTGCGGCAACACGACGTGGCGAAAGACCTGCGGGCCCCGCAAGCCGAGCGCCAGCGCGGCCTGAATCTGTCCGCGTGCGATCGAATCGATCCCCGCGCGGACGATTTCGACGGCATAGGCGCCGAGATTCACGGTCATCGCGAGCACGGCCGCCTGCATCTCGTCGATATGCACGCCAAGGCTCGGCAGCCCGAAGAACACGAAGAAGAGCTGCACGAGGAACGGCGTGTTGCGGATCAGCTCGACGTAGGCCGCCACCAGGGCGCGGATCCACCTGGGTCCCGCAACGGCGACGCTCGCGCCTGCGATACCGACGATGCCTCCGAGCACCGTCGAGACCGCGGTCAGCCCGAGCGTCACTTCGACGCCGCGCACGAGCATGCCCGCATACAGGCCGAAGCCGCTGAAATCGAACGCATAGCTCATCGCGGCGGCGCCCTTCGCGTGGTTGCGGGGAAGTCGAGGCGCATCACAGATCGGCCGGCAGCGGCGCGCGCAGCCACTTCCGCGAGATCGCGTTCATCGTGCCGTCCTTCTTCGCGGTCGCAATGGCTTCGTTGACCTTCTGCAGCAGGCGCGGCTCGTTCTTGTTCAGGCCGATGTGGTCAGGCGAGCTGAAAAGCTCGAATTTCTGCTCCGGATCGTTCGCCGGATGCCGGGCCATGATCGTGGCGCCCACATCGTTTCCTACGACCAGCAGCTGCGCCTGACCGGACAGGAACGCCGAGATCGCGCCGTTGGGATCGTCGAAACGCTTGATCGTGGCCGAGGGCGGCGCAATCTTGCTGACGCTCAAGTCCTCCAGCGTGCCGCGCGCGACCGCGACGGACTTGTTCGCGAGGTCGCCGGCGTTCTTCACCGCCAGCGACTTGGGCCCGAATACCGCGAGATAGTACGGCGCATAGGGCTGCGAGAAGTCGATCACTTTCGCGCGTTCCGGCGTCTCGCCGACAGAAAGCAGCATGTCAGTCTTGTGATCGGCGAGGTAAGCCATGCGGTTATCGCCCGTCACCTGGACCAGCTCGACTTTGGCGTTGAGCGCCTTGCCGATCAGGTCCGCGACTTCGATGTCGTAGCCTTGCGGTTTCATGTCCGGGCCGATCGAGCCAAACGGCGGATAGTCTTCGAAGACACCGACGCGCACGACGCCGGACTTCGCGATTCCATCGAGCGCATCGGCATGCGCCGCCGGCGCGAAGGCGCTCAAGCTGGCGACGCCCGTCACGGCAAGCGCGAAAGCGGCATGCGCCATGAAGCGCTGCATGACGTTCATGGTTTGGGTCGAGTGGTTCATTTGCTACGTCTCCTCTATCTGCGAGATGCAGTCGAAAGTGAAGGATCGATGAATCGGTGCGCGGCGATCCGCTCGCACGCGTGAGCGTGCAAATCGGCGGACACTCGCAAGTCGACGCTCAGGCCAGGGGGTGACGAAGCGGTCACGCGATCCTGTCGATTTGATAGGGAATCCGAAGTATGGCTTCTTGAGCCATGTCGGAATGTGGAGGCGATTCCCTGTCGCGGTTGTCGGAAATCGGGCTTCCACGCGACAAATTCTGGGCGGCTAGAAAACGAGCGGCAATCGATAAGTTTTCATGGCGCGCATGAAATTCATGCATGGCCTAAGGAAAACCCTCGGCGGCGCGAATCGCCCGGCAAGCGCGCTTCGGCGGGGGGCGGAGGGTTCCCGGCGGAACCTCGTCTGGTCAGGTCAACGCGCTGCGCCTGTGCCTGCCCAATATTCCGCGTCTTCCTGACGATCGAACACAAACGACTTCAGCGCCATTTGCTGGGCCGGTTCGAGCGGGTCGAATTCGAGGCCATGCGTCGTGGTCATCCGATCTGCATTCGGCGTGTTCTGCACGTTGCGGATGACGGCCGTCGTTTCGATGCGCGCGTCGAGGTCGTGCGAGCGCAATTGGAACGACAGTTGCACGCGCTCGCCGACCGCTCCGAGCACGCGCGGGGCGATCAGCGACATGCCGGATGCGCTGATTCCGCTGGCCAGCGCGAGGCTGCCGCAGGCGTCGCCTGCCTCGTTGGTCGCGTAGCGCACCGGC
>DATGHJ010000366.1:0-7923 GCA_035308085.1 Trinickia sp.
GTTGTCGCGCGCGAGCGTCGTCAGCACGTCGGCGCGCGCGAGCAGCTTGCGGTAGAACCAGCGGCGCAGAGCGCCGTAGCCGCGCCACTTGTCGAAGAGCCACACGCTTTGCGCGAGCAGCAAGGGCTTCCTGCCGCGCTCGCCGGCCAAGAGCAGCACGAGCGCGACGGCCAGATGCTCGGCTTCGGTGTGCGTCCAGATCACATCCGAGCGCAGGATCTCGTCGCGATTGCGCAGCGTGTGGATCAGATCGAAGCCGAGCATAAACTTGAGCGCGCGGCGCGCGATGCTCACAGGCTTGCTTTCCTTCGCGTCGCGCGAGTAGGTCAGCGCGAACTCGTCCGACTCCGCGTGGTGATAGCCGTACAGACAGCCGAAATCTTCGCCCTTGCGGTAGACGCGCGGGTCGGCGCCGTAAAAGAGATGCACGTGCACTTTGGTGGCTTGCATGCTTGAACTCCGATCAGTCACGGCATCGCCCGCCGCGCGTCTTGCGCGCCGAGGCGCACCGCGCGCCAGCGCGAGCGGACCGCCGCGCCGTCTTTCGAGGTCGCCGACAGCACCGCGTGCACGAGCCCCGGATAGACGCGCGTGCCGACCAGCGTGTACCACCACCACGCGGTTTCGCGCTTGATCGGCGGCAGATGCTCGCGCAGCACGAGATGCAGGTTGTAGGCGGCATTGCGCACGGCGGCCATCGTCTGCGCGTCGCGCTTATTGTCGTCAAAGCGTTCGGCCGGGTAGTGATCGACGGCCACGTGCGGGTCGTACACGAGCTTCCATCCCGCGCGCTTCACGCCCATGCTGAACGCCATGTCGTTGTGGACCTGCGCGCCCGCGCCGCGCAGACGCTCGTCGAAGCGGAGACCGGCGATCGCGGCGCGGCGGTAGCTCATGTTCGCGCCCTTGAGCATGTCGACTTCGCGCGCGGCGCCAACGCCGAGATGGTGATTGCCGATGATCTTGCCCGACGGCAGGATCTTGCCGACCCGATCGCGCTCGCCGTCGAGCACGCGGCCTCGTTCGTGCACCCAGTCGCGTCCGCCGAGCGCGCCGAGCCGCGGGTCCAGCTGGAACGCCGCCGCGATGCGCTGCAGCCAGTCGGGGCGCGGCGCGGCGTCGTCGTCGGTGATCGCGATCACGTCGCCCGACGCCGCATCGAGCCCGCGATTGAGCGCCGCGACCTGCCCCG
The DNA here is from genome assembly GCA_035308085.1 of Trinickia sp. GTDB lineage: Bacteria > Pseudomonadota > Gammaproteobacteria > Burkholderiales > Burkholderiaceae > Trinickia_A. The sequence continues at coordinate 1,193 of DATGHJ010000366.1, forward strand.
GCACTTCGATCAGCGCGACGCGCAGCGCAAGATTGCCGCGCAGCGCGGGGTCGGCGAGCCGCTCATGCGTCGCGTCGTCCTCGGGGCGCGCGACGACGATCACTTCATCCGGCTTCTTCATCTGCCGCTGCAGCGCGATCAGGCAGCGCGCCAGATCGGCGGGCCGGCGGTAGGTCGGCACCAGTACGGATAGCTTCATGCGCTCCTCCTCGTCATGCAGCCAGATATTCCTGCACGGCCGCGTAGCCCGCGCGGCCGTAGCCACGGTTATGTTGCGGCATCGCGTTGAAGATGCCGCCTTGCACTTGAATGCCCGCCGATCGCAGACGCTTGAGCGAATCGGCGATCTCGACTTCGTTGTGCATGCCCGAGCGCAGCACGAGGAAGGTCGAGCCGGCCAGCTCGGCGATGATCGAGGCATCGGTGACGGCGAGCACCGGCGGCGTATCGATGAAGATCACGTCGTAGCGCTTGCTCAAGCCCTCCAGATACGCCGGCAGGCGCGGCGACATCAGCAGCTCCGAGGGATTCGGCGGACGCGTGCCGCTCGATACGAACTCGAGGCCCGTCACGATGGTCGGACGAATCGCCTCCTCCAGCGAGATCTGTCCGCTCAGCAATTCGGACAACCCGCTCTCACGCTGACCGCCGATATAGCGCTCGAGCGAGCCGCGCCGCATGTCGCCGTCGATCAACAGCACGCGCTTGCCGGAATTCGCGAGCAGCACCGCGAGATTCACGGTCAGAAAGCTCTTGCCGATGCCGGGCGAGGGACCGGTCAGCACCGTGACGCGGTTCTTCGCATCCATCAGCGTGAACTGCATCGAGGTGCGCAGGCTGCGCAGGCTTTCGACGCAGACATCCTTCGGCCGCAAGAGCGCGAGAATCGGCCGGTCGACGCGATTCATGCGCTCGTTCTGCAGATCGAGCTTGACGAGTTCCTGGCTCAGCGGCACGAGGCCATAGAGCGGCAGGCCGAAATTGCGCTCGATGCGCTCCGGATCGTCGATGCCCGCAAACAGGTTCTTGCGCAGGAACACGACGCCCGTGCCGACGATGAGCCCCAGGAACACCGCCGCCGACAAGATCAGCACCTTCTTCGGCTTGACCGGCTCGCCAGGACGCAGCGCGGCGTCGACCAGATGCACGTTGCCGCCGGTGCCCGCCTTCTGCACGGAAAGCTCCTGCACGCGATTGAGCAGCAGCACGTAGATGTCTTCGGCGACCTTCGCATCGCGCTGCAGCGCGACCGCCTTCACTTCCGACGCCGGCAGGTCGCGGAAGCGGTCGGAGAACTTCTGCTGCTCGCCTTCGAGCTGCGTGAGCTGCTGCTTCGCGGTCTGCATGACCGGGTTCTCATTGCCGTAGCGCTGCTCCATCGACGCGATCTGCAGCCGCAATGCCGCGATCTGCTGCTCGTACTGGATGCTGCCTTCGAGGTAGACCTTCGCTTCGTCGCTTGCGTTGATCGAGCCCGATTGTTGCTGATATTGCGTGAGCGCGGCTTCGGCGCGTTCGAGATCGGACTTCAGGCGCGGCTCTTCGCTTTGCAGGAAGGTCAGCATCTTGCTCGCCTCTTCCTGCTTGCTCGCGATGTGCTGGCGCAGATACGACTGCGCGAGCGCATTGGCGATTTCCGCCGCGCGCGCCGGGTCTTTGTCTTCGAGCGAGATTTCGATGACGCCCGTCTGCTTGCCTTGCTCGGTCACGGTGATCGCGGACTGAAATGCCGTGATCGCATCGAGATCGTTCGCGCGCATCACCTTGAATTGCGTGCCGGGACGCGCGACGAGCTGATTGACCGTGATCGTCACGCCGTTGCCCTTCTCCTGTTCGCCGACGCGGCCGCGCAGGAGCAGCTCGCCGTCGGAGGCCTGCAGCGAGTATTGGCCGTCGCCGAGCGCCGTCATCGTGAGCTTTTGGTTTTCCAGCGACGGCGTCACTTCGATCGAATCGACGTCCGCAATTTCGCCGCCCCATGCATACGACGCGAGGCCGAGCCACGGCTTTCCCGGTTTGCCCGGTTCGGCCAAATGCGCGGCGATGCTGCCCAACAGCGGAATCGTCTTCGGCGTCACCGAGAAATTCAGCTTGCACTGCTCGACCACCGGCGCAACCACGCCGCGGCTCTTGATGATTTCGATTTCCGCGTCGGTGGGCAGCGTCTGCGAGCCGCTGTTGATGACCGCGCCCGTCTGCGTTTGCGTGAGCGCTTGCGAGTTGTTGTCGCCCGTTTCCACGCGCACGTGCGCGTCGGCCGAGTAGATCGGCTTGGCGAGGTAGCAGTACAGCGCAGCCATCACGACGATCGTGAGCGCGATGCCGATGAGCCACCACACGTCGTCGAGAATCACCTGCAGCAACTGACCGAGGACGAGGTCCTCTTCCTCGGTCTTGATCGCCGCGAGGGGGGCGGTATGGGTTTGCGTGCTCAAACTTGTGCTCATGCTTCGTTCCCGTCTCTGGTCACGGCCGCTGCCATTCGGCTGCGGCCTAGGGGCCCTGAACTCATCTTGCTTACTGCGCTCACTTCGTCAGCTCTTTCAGATAGAACGCGGTCTCCAGCGCAGGCAGCACCTGCTGGATGACGCGGTTGAACTGCACCGCGCTGGCGGTGCCGACATAGACCACGTCCATCGGCTGCAACTGGAACTGCGCCGACAACAGCAACGCATCGGGCTGCGTCATGTCGAGGCGGTAAATATCGGGCGTGCTTTGCTGCTTGCCTTGCAGGCCGCGAATCACGTAGACCTGGCGCGGATTCGCGTCGGTGTCGAGAATCCCGCCCGCGTTCGTCAGCGAATCGGCGATCGTCAGGCGCCCGCGGATCATCTGCACGGGCATCGGCGTCTTCACTTCGCCCATCACGAACACGCGGCTGTCCGAGCGATCGGGGATGTTGATGATGTCGCCGTCTTGCAGCATCACGTTGTTGCGCACGTCGCCGCGATCGAGCACGCCGTTCAGGTCGATCTGATAGAACTGCTTGTTGCGCGTGAGGCGCACGCGCTGCAGATCGGCATCCGCATTCGCGCCGCCGGAGCGCGTGATCGCATCGACGAGCGTGAGCGGCACGTCGGTGACGGCGAGCGGACCGGGCGTCTTCACGTCGCCCGTCACTTGAATCTTCTGGCCGCGATACGCGAGCACGCGCACGTCGAGCTGCGGGTTCTTGATGTAAGGGCCGAGCTGCGCCGAAAGCTGGTCGCGCACTTCCTCGGTCGTCTTGCCCGCCACCTTGAAGCGGCTGATGAACGGAAAGAAGATCGTGCCGTCGGCGGACACCGTCTGCCCGAACGGATCGGCCTGGCCCGGCAGCGCCGTGGTGTAAGGCTGCGCGAGCGCGCCGGCGATCGATTGCGTGGTGTTGCCGCCGGTCGAGAACGACTGGCCTTGCTGCGTCGTCAGCTCCGGGTGGTCCCAGATCGTGATGCCGAGGATGTCTTGCGGCGAGATGCGATAGACGTATTTCGACGAATCGGCGAAGCGCGCTTGCGGCAACGGAGACGGCGCCGCCTGCGCGCTCGCCTCCTCTCTGAGCAGCGTGGGCGTGATCAGATGGACCGGATAGGTCTCGGTCGGCGCCGGATCGTTGTCCTTGAGGCGCGACGTATCGAGGTTGTAGCCGGGTGCCCAGGCGCAGCCTGACAGAAAAACCGTCAGCAAAAGAGAAGTCGCAGCGCAACGTTTCAGCATATTTTTTTCAGCCATCCGGTGACGAGATGTTCGATGAGGGCGAAGCTCTGGCGATAGGTATCTTCGTGGCCGCCGTAGGGGTCGGCGACGTCCGAGTCTTCCCATTTGCCGAGCAGATGGACCTTCCCGCGAGAGGTAGGCTCGATGGATTCCACTGCTGCAATTTGCTGTCGCTCGCTGACCAGGATCAGGTCCGCGCCGCGGATGTAGCGCAGGTTCAGGCGCTTGGCGCGGTGTTCCGTGCTGTCGATCCCGTAGGTGGCCAGGAGGCGCCGCATCGTGGGGTCGATCGACGCGCCGTCTCGCGCGCGAATTCCGGCTGAGTGGAACTCGATGCTTCTGTTGGGGCGCTTGGCCCTGAACAGCAGCTCCGCTGCGGGGCTTCGGCATACGTTTGCGTGGCACACCACCAGAATGTTTTTAAACATGATTGCGCGCCTCTGTTTGCCGAATCGCCACAGCGTCAACGCGCCGCGACGGCAACCGCATCCGCGCCCGCGCCCGCGCCGGCAAAAGCGCCGCCACGACCGATCGCGTGGTACTCCACCCCGATCTCGCGCATCGCGTCCGGCTCGTACAAATTGCGTCCATCGAAAATCAGAGGCGCCTTGAGCCCCTTCTTGAGACTGTCGAAGTCCGGGCTCTTGAACGCCTTCCACTCGGTGAGGATCACCAGTGCATCGGCGTTCTTCACGGCCTCCATCTGCTCGTTGGCAAACGTCAGCCGCTCCAGCCACTCAGGCTCGTCCTGCAAATCCGAGTCAATGACGCGCTTGGCGTCCCGAATCGCAACCGGGTCATACGCCACCACGCGCGCGCCACGCGCGAGCAAAGCGGCGATCAAGGTCCGGCTCGGCGCCTCGCGCATGTCATCGGTATTGGGCTTGAATGCGAGACCCCAAACCGCGAACGTGCGATCGGACAAATCGTCGCCCAAGCGCGCGACGATCTTTTGCGCGAGCACTTGCTTCTGCGCATCGTTGACCGACGAAACGGCCTTGAGGATCTTGAGCTCATGCGAATTCTCGGCCGCCGTACGGATCAGCGCCTCCACATCCTTCGGAAAACACGACCCGCCGTACCCGCAGCCCGCATACAAGAAGTCGTAGCCGATACGCGGATCAGACCCAATGCCGCGCCGCACGGACTCGATATCGGCGCCGATGCGGTCCGCAAAATTCGCGAGTTCGTTCATGAACGAAATGCGCGTCGCGAGCATCGCGTTCGCCGCGTACTTCGTGAATTCCGCCGAGCGCACGTCCATCCATAACGTGCGTTCGTGATTGCGGTTGAACGGCGCGTACAGACGCCGCATCACCTCGCGCGCCTTCTCGCCCGGCACATCTTCGTCGCAGCCGAGCACGATGCGATCCGGCCGCGTGAAGTCCTCGACCGCCGCGCCCTCCTTCAGGAACTCGGGATTCGACACGACCGAGAACATGTGCTCTTCGCCGCGCGCGGCCAGCTCCGCCGCCACGGTCTCGCGCACGCGCAGCGCCGTGCCGACGGGCACCGTCGATTTGTCGACGATCACCTTGAAGCCGGTCATATAGCGGCCGATGTTGCGCGCGGCCGCGAGAACGTATTGCAGATCGGCCGAGCCGTCTTCGTCCGGCGGCGTGCCGACCGCGATGAACTGCACGTCGCCGTGGGCCACCGCGGCGCGCACGTCGGTCGAAAACTTGAGCCGCCCCGCCGCCAGGTTGCGCGCGATGACTTCCCGCAAGCCCGGCTCGTGGATCGGAATGCCGCCGCTGTTCAATACGTCGATCTTCTTTTGATCGAGGTCGAGGCAAAACACGTCGTGGCCGATGTCGGCAAGACATGCGCCCGTCACGAGACCCACGTAACCGCTGCCAATGATGGTCAGATTCATCCGTTACTCCAAGAAACAGGAAACTGAGCAGGAAAGTGCCGCGAAGCCGGGATGCGATGCGCGCCGCCGGCCCGCATCTTCAATACGCGTTGCTGCCGGCAAAGCCCTTCCACAACGTCAGAACGACGATCTTGATGTCGAGCCAGAAGGTCCAGTGCTGCATGTAGTACAGATCGAGCTTCACGCGCCCCATCATCTTTTCGACGCGGTCGGTTTCGCCGCGATAGCCGTTGATCTGCGCCCAGCCCGTGATGCCGGGCTTGATCCGGTAACGGTGCATGTAGCCGCGCACGAGATCCTTGTAGATGTCGTCGTGCTGGAGCGCGTGCGGGCGCGGCCCCACCACCGACATCTCGCCTTTGAGCACGTTGATGAACTGCGGCAGCTCGTCGAGACTGGTACGGCGCAGGAAGCGGCCGACCGTCGTCACGCGCGTATCGTTCTTCGTCGCCTGAGTCACGGTGCCGGCCGTTTCGGCATGCACTTTCATCGAGCGGAACTTGTAGATCTCGAACTCATTGCCGTCGAGGCCCTTGCGCTTCTGCCGGAAGAACACCGGCCCCGGCGACGACAGCTTGACCATCGCCGCGATCACCGCCATCAGCGGCGAAAGCGCGGCCAGCGCGCAAAGCGCAAAGAGGCGATCGAAGACGAACTTCGGCAGAATGCGCACGTCGGTGATCGGCGACGCGGCCAAGTTGATCGCGGGCACGCCCAGCAGATCGACCACCGCGTGATTGAACAGCGACAGGCTGCGCACATCGGGAATGAAGCGGATGTTGACGAAGTCGTTCTTGAACGCCGTCACCATCTTGTGAATCGTGCGCTCCTGCGAGATCGGCAAGGCGAGCCACAATTCGCGAATCGCGCGGCTTTGCACGAGATCCGTCAGCTTCGCGAAGTCGTGCTCGATCGGCACGCCGGCCACCATCGCAGCCGCGCCGCCGTGCATGCCCGCATCCTCGTCGACGTCCTCGTTGAAGATGCACACCGGGCTGAAGCCCGCGTCGGGCCGCTTCTGCATCTGTTCGACCAGAAACTGCCCGTACTGCCGGCCGCTCACCACGGCAACCGCCTTCTGATTGAAGCCTTCACGGCGCAACTGGCGCAGGATCGCGTAGACGAGCGTCTTCGTCACGAGCAAAAGCGCGATGCTCGC
>DATGHJ010000367.1:0-4007 GCA_035308085.1 Trinickia sp.
TCATGGCCGCGCAGTTTTTTTCGTCGCTGGCCGACAATGCGCTTCTGATCGCTGCTATCGCACTGCTGAAAGATCTTCACGCCCCGAACTGGATGACGCCGCTGCTCAAGTTGTTTTTTGTGCTGTCGTACGTCGTGCTCGCCGCCTTCGTCGGCGCCTTTGCGGATTCCCGGCCAAAAGGCCGTGTGATGTTCGTGACCAACACGATCAAAGTGGTCGGCTGCGTGGTCATGCTGGTTGGGGCGCATCCGCTGCTCGCCTATGGCATCGTCGGTTTCGGTGCCGCTGCTTATTCGCCCGCCAAGTACGGCATTCTCACCGAACTCCTGCCGCCGGACCGGCTAGTGGCCGCCAACGGTTGGATCGAAGGCACGACCGTCGGCTCGATCATTCTCGGCACCGTGCTCGGCGGTGCGCTGATCAGCCCGCATATCGCCACCCATATCCTCAAGCACAACATCCCCTACATCTTCACGCCCGCCGAAGCGGCCATGCTCTTCATCATGGGCATCTACGTCATCGCGGCGCTCTTCAACCTGCGCATTCCCGACACCGGCGCGCGCTATCCGAAGCAGCAGCATGGGCCGATCAAGCTCATCACCGATTTCGCCGATTGCTTCCAGATCCTTTGGAGCGACAAGCTCGGGCAAATTTCGCTCGCCGTCACGACGCTCTTCTGGGGCGCGGGCGCGACGCTGCAATTCATCGTGCTGAAATGGGCCGAAGTGTCGCTCGGCATGTCGCTTTCCGAAGGGGCGATCCTGCAGGCCGTGGTCGCGGTCGGCGTCGCGGCGGGCGCAATGATCGCCGCGGCCAAAGTGCCGCTCAAGCGCTCGCTTTCGGTGCTGCCGGTCGGCATCATGATGGGCATCGCCGTGATGCTGATGGCTTTCTACACGCGCGACCTGTTTCCGGCTCACTGGGGCTTCTACTTCGGCCGCATGCATGTATCCGGATATCTGCTCGTCGCGTACCTCTTCCTGATTTTTGTCGGTGGCCTGTCGGGCTTCTTCGTCGTGCCGATGAACGCGCTGCTTCAGCATCGCGGGCACGTGCTGCTGTCGGCGGGACATTCGATTGCGGTGCAGAATTTCAACGAGAACCTCTCGGTGCTCGTGATGCTGTGCCTGTATGCGGTGCTGGTCTGGCTCGACGTGCCGGTAACCGCGGTGATCGTGCTGTTCGGCACCTTCGTCTGCCTCATGATGTGGCTCGTGATGCGCCGCCATCAGGCCAATCAGCGCGCCTTCGACTCGGTCGCGCTGATCGGTGAAGTCAAGCACTGAGCACGACGCTCCAAGCTAGCGCCGCCTCGCGGCCGCGCTGACGCAGTAAGCCCGCCGCCAGCCTTTCGCGCGAACGCATCGTCCGTTCGCGCAAACCGGATCTTCCTTGCTATGACACCCACGATTCCCAACGTGCTGACGATCGCCGGCTCCGATTCGGGCGGCGGCGCCGGCATTCAGGCCGACTTGAAAACGTTCTCGGCGCTCGGCGCGTACGGCGCGAGCGTCATCACGGCGCTCACGGCGCAGAACACGCGCGGCGTGAGCGCGATCCATGAGCCCGAAGCCGCGTTCGTCGCGGCCCAGCTCGACGCGGTCTTCAGCGATATCCGTGTCGATGCCGTGAAAATCGGCATGCTCGCGAACGCCGGAATCGTGCGCGCGGTGGCGGCGGCGCTCAGGCAGTATCGACCGCGCCACGTCGTGCTCGACACGGTGATGCTCTCGAAGAGCAATCATGCTCTGCTCGCGCCGGACGCGGTCGCCGCGCTGCGCGACGAACTGCTGCCGCTGGCGAACGTGTTGACGCCGAATCTGCCCGAGGCGGCGGCGCTGCTCGGCGTCGAGGCTGCCGCAGACGAGCCGGCAATGCGTCGCCAAGGCGAAGCATTGCTTCAGCTTGGCGCACAAGCCGTGTTGATGAAAGGCGGACACCTCGCGGCGGCCGACAGCCCCGACTGGCTCGTCCAGGCGAGCGGCGCGCTGCGCTTGGGCGGGCCGCGCGTCCCGGTGAACAATACGCACGGCACGGGCTGCACGTTGTCGTCGGCCATTGCTGCGTTGATCCCGCAACGCGCCGATCTCGCAAGCGCGGTAACCGATGCGAAGGCATACCTGACCGGTGCGCTCGAGCACAGCACGCGGCTTGACGTCGGCGGCGGCGTCGGGCCGGTTCATCATTTCTATCGCTGGTGGTAGTCAACGCGCGGGGGCTTAACTTGGCTGGCGAGACGAGCGCCGAGCTGCCGCTCGTCTGGCTCGCATCGCCGCCGCGCTCACTGCTCGGCAAAAGCCAACGCCCGCTCCGGCCAATCGTTCGGCACAACGAAGCCGCGCGAGCATTCGAACCAGCATGCGCCGCCATCGCGCGCGAAAGCCGCCACCATCGTCGGCCCGCTTTGCTGGGCCAGTTGTTCGGCGAGCGCGTCGGAATCCAGCAAGCGAGCTGCCGCGCCCGTGCCGTCGTCGACCGGCACACACTGCCGCGGCGCGAGCCACGCAAGACGCGGCAACACCGCCCATGCCTCGGCGTGACTGGCGGCAAAGCGCGACAGGTCGCTGCGCGCGAGCCACCAGCCGCGCGCGTGCGCCGGATGAATCTCGGCAGGCACCGGCGCCGCCGAATCGACCGCATCGCTCCAACGATAAAACAGCCATCCCTTGACGAACATCTGCGCGTCCCACGGTCCGCTATGACCGAGCGACGCGAATTCCTCGCGCGCGCTCAACGGCAATTGATGGTCGAGCAAATGCGTGAATTTGAGGTCGAAGCGATCCTGCAGATTCGGTCCGACATAGTCCGCCATCGACGCTCGCGCGCCGCCCGCGTGCAGATAGCATTTGACGGCCAGCTCCCAATGCAGGCGCTTGCCGCTCGCGGTCTCGACCAGAAAATCGCATTCACCGAGCGTGCGTCCCGCGCGCCGCAGCGCGACGTTGGCCGCGACGAGGCGCGCGGCCGGCCCATGCCGCAGAAAATAGCCGAGCAGACACTCGGCGTAGCGCCCGAGCCGCGTCACATGTGAAGCGGTCAGGCTCTGGTGTAGATCGCGAGCGTCGTGATCGAGCGCCAGCAGCCACGCGACTGTAGCCGACGCTTCGCCCGCCGATTCGAACGGACTCGCGAGCATCCCCACCGGCGGTTGCGCACACAACAAATCGGGGCTGAAGATGAGCCATGCCAAGTCCCTCACAGCCGGATCGACGAGCGAATCGAGCAGCGCGTCGAGCGCGGCAGCAGCATTGGCGGCCGGCTCGAGCGTTTTCATTGGGGGTTCGCCTGCGCGGACGCGCCCTTCGCTGCGTCTCGATAGGTATCGCGCGCCAGGCACAAATCCGCCCACGCCTTCGACTTGTCTGCCAAGCTGCGCAGCAGATACGCCGGGTGATATGTGACGATGACCGGCACGCCCTCGTACTGATGCACGCGTCCGCGCAGCGACGAGATGCTGGAGTCGGTCTTCAAGAGACTTTGTGCCGCGAACCGGCCGAGCGCGACGATCAGCTTCGGCTTCACGAGCGCGACCTGGCGCTGCAAATACGGCTCGCAGCGCGCGACCTCGTCGGGCTCGGGATTGCGATTGCCGGGCGGTCGGCATTTGATGACGTTCGCAATATAGACATTCGTGCCGCGCGCGAGCGTGAGCGAGTGCAACATGTTGTCGAGCAGCTTGCCCGCCTGCCCAACGAACGGCTCGCCCTGCCTGTCCTCGCTTTCGCCGGGCGCTTCGCCGATCAGCATCCAGTCGGCGTTGCGATCGCCGACGCCGAATACCGTGTTCGTACGTTTCTCGCACAGCCGGCAGCGTTCGCAGGCAGCGACTCGCTCGCTCAACGCGTCCCAGTCGAGGGTCGGGATCGAGGGCGGCTCGGGTGCCTCGCCGCGCGCTTCGGTGCCGGGGTGCGTGGGCAGATCGTCGAACCAGGCGAAATCGTCATCCGGCGGCATTTCAACCGCCGGCGGCTCGGGTGCTCGCGACTGCGGGGAAGGCGGGCGCGTTT
>DATGHJ010000368.1:0-8606 GCA_035308085.1 Trinickia sp.
CGCTTCGGTCGCGAAGCCCAGCGTAGCGCCCGTGTTTTCAGCGATCCATTGAGCCGCCGCGTAAAGGCGCGCGAACTCGGGGTGGCGCACAGCGCCGTTGCCGAGCAGCACGACGCGCAGTTCACCGGCGGCGAGCGCAGCGGCGACTTCCTTCGCGGCGTCAGATGCTTGAACCGAGCTGAATGCTTCGGGCAGCGCCACGCCGCGTGCTTGCGCGACAGCGGCAGCCACGCCCGCGAGCTCGTCGAGCCATGCCGACGGCGCAGCGGCGATGCGCTTCGCGCTCGGGATCAGCGCGTCGTCGCTGGACGCGTTGAGGAAATGCACCTTCGCGCCGCCCTTCGCCGCTTGACGCAGGCGCGCGGCCACGAGCGGATGATCGCGGCGCAGGAACGAGCCGATCACGAACGCGGCATCAACCTTCGACAGATCGGCCAGCTTCACGCCGAGCCACGGCGCGCCTTCCGACGCCGCCGAAAAATCGACCTGACGCAGACGGAAGTCGATGTTCGGCGTACCGATCGCGGCGGCAAGCTGCTTCACGAGGAACAGCTCTTCGACCGTGCTGTGCGGGCTCGCGAGCGCCGCCAGCGCCTTCGCGCCGTGGTCCGCGGTAATGCCCTTGATCCCCTTCGCGACGTATTCGAGCGCAGTCTGCCAGTCGGTTTCGATCCACTGGCCGCCTTGCTTGATCATCGGCTGCGTGAGGCGCTCTTCGCTGTTCAAGCCTTCGTACGAGAAACGGTCTTTATCCGAGATCCAGCACTCGTTGATCGCTTCGTTCTCGAACGGCAGCACGCGCATCACGCGGTTGTTCTTCACTTGGACGACGAGATTCGCGCCGACCGAATCATGCGGGCTCACCGACTTGCGGCGCGACAGTTCCCACGTACGCGCGCTGTAGCGGAACGGCTTGCTCGTGAGCGCGCCGACCGGGCACAGGTCGATCATGTTGCCCGACAGTTCGGAGTCGACCGACTTGCCGACAAACGACGTAATCTCCGAATGTTCGCCTCGACCGAGCATGCCGAGCTCCATCACACCGGCGATTTCCTGGCCGAAGCGCACGCAGCGCGTGCAGTGAATGCAGCGCGTCATCTCTTCCATCGAGATGAGCGGGCCGACATTCTTATGGAACACGACGCGCTTTTCTTCGTTGTAGCGCGACGACGACTTGCCGTAGCCGACCGCGAGATCCTGCAGTTGGCATTCGCCGCCTTGGTCGCAGATCGGGCAATCGAGCGGGTGATTGATCAGCAGGAATTCCATCACCGATTGCTGAGCCTTCACCGCCTTGTCGGACTTCGTATGGACGATCATGCCTTGCGAGACCGGCGTCGCACATGCGGGCACGGCCTTCGGCATTTTCTCGACATCGACGAGACACATCCGGCAGTTGGCCGCGATGGAGAGCTTCTTGTGATAGCAGAAGTGAGGAATGTACGTGTCGACCTTATGCGCAGCCTGGATCACCATGCTGCCTTCGGCCACCTCGACCTTCTTGCCGTCTATTTCAAGTTCAACCATGATGGTGAATGGTCCTTAACCTATTTACCGCTCAATCATTCGCTCAATGCCGGCCCGGCGGATTGCCGTCGAGCCGTTCAATGTCGCAATGAATTCCGTGCGTGGGGTACGGCTCGAATCGCCTACCGCCTACCGCTCAAAGCCACCGCGTATTACGCGAGTACCGCTTCGGCCGATGCCGGAGCGCCCGCATGGCCGCCGACGAGGCAATGCTTGTGCTCGACGTGGTACGCGAATTCGTCCCAGTAGTGCTTCAACATCCCGCGCACCGGCATTGCCGCCGCATCGCCGAGCGCGCAGATCGTGCGGCCCATGATGTTTTCCGCGACCGAGTTCAGCAGATCGAGGTCTTCATTGCGGCCCTGGCCGTGCTCGATGCGATGCACGACGCGATAGAGCCAGCCGGTGCCTTCACGACACGGCGTGCACTGGCCGCACGATTCTTCATAGTAAAAGTACGACAGACGCAAGAGCGAGCGCACCATGCAGCGCGTTTCGTCCATCACGATCACCGCGCCCGAACCGAGCATCGAGCCGGCCTTTGCGATCGAGTCGTAGTCGAGATCGGTCTGCATCATGATGTCGCCCGGCACAACCGGCGCCGACGAGCCACCAGGAATGACGGCCTTGATCTTCCTGCCGCCGCGCATGCCGCCGGCGAGCTCCATGAGCGTCGCGAACGGCGTGCCGAGCGGCACTTCGTAGTTGCCCGGACGCTCGACATCGCCCGACACGGAGAAGATCTTCGTGCCGCCGTTGTTCGGCTTGCCGAGTTCCAGATACGCTTGCGGTCCGATCGCCAGCAGGAACGGCACGGCGGCGAACGTTTCGGTGTTGTTGATCGTGGTCGGCTTGCCGTAGACGCCGAAGCTCGCCGGAAACGGCGGCTTGAAGCGCGGCTGGCCCTTCTTGCCTTCGAGCGATTCGAGCAGCGCGGTTTCTTCGCCGCAGATATAAGCGCCGTAACCGTGGTGCGCGTGCAACTCGAACGAGAAACCCGAGCCGAGGATGTTGTCGCCGAGCAAGCCCGCGCGGCGCGCTTCTTCGAGCGCCTCTTCGAAACGCTTATAGGTTTCGAAGATCTCGCCGTGGATGTAGTTGTAGCCGACCGTGATGCCCATCGCGTACGCGCCAATCGCCATGCCCTCGATCAGGGAATGCGGGTTCCAGCGCAGGATGTCGCGGTCTTTGAACGTGCCCGGTTCGCCTTCGTCCGAATTGCAGACGAGGTACTTCTGCCCCGGGAACTGACGCGGCATGAAGCTCCACTTCAAGCCGGTCGGGAAGCCCGCACCGCCGCGGCCGCGCAGACCCGACGCCTTGACGTCGGCGATGACCTGCTCGGGCGGAATCTTTTCTTCGAGAATGCGGCGCAGCTGGGCGTAACCGCCGCGCGCCACGTAGTCTTCGAGGTGCCAGTTGTCGCCGTTCAGGCCGGCGAGAATCAGCGGTTTGATGTGACGATCGTGGAGAGACGTCATTTCGAAAGTTCCTCCAGCAGCTGGTCGATCTTTTCGCGGCTCATGAAGCTGCACATGCGATGGTTGTTCACGAGCAGCACCGGCGCGTCGCCGCACGAACCCATGCATTCACCCTCTTTCAGAGTGAACTTGCCGTCGGGCGTGGTCTCGCCGAAGTCGATGCCGAGCGTCTTCTTCAGATATTCGGCAGCGCTGTCCGAGCCGCCGTCCGGGCCGAGCTGGCACGGCAGATTCGTGCAGAGCGTGATCTTGTATTTGCCGACAGGCGCCGTCTCATACATCGTGTAGAACGTCGCGACTTCCTGCACGGCAACCGCAGGCATGCCGAGATAGTCCGCCACGTATTGCATGATTTCCGGCGACAGCCAGCCGTGCTCTTCTTGAGCAACGGCCAACGCCGACATCACGGCGGACTGTTTCTGATCGGCGGGATACTTCGCGATCGCACGATCGATTTCTTTCAGGCCTTCAGCTGAGATCATTTTCAGACACGACTCTTTCAATTCCTACCGAACGAAAACCTGCCGCCGATCATTCATGCGACAGACCTAGCGCTCCTCTTGGCTCCTGGCGGGGCCGCGAGCTTCGCGTCGCCCCGCGAGCGGACTTGCCGCCTGCGACACCCGCCGTTGCCGGCCGGCATCGCGAGACAGCTCAACGGTCGACTTCCCCGAACACGATGTCTTGCGTACCGATGATCGTCACAGCGTCGGCGATCATGTGGCCCCGCGCCATTTCGTCGAGCGCGGACAGGTGCGCATAGCCCGGCGCACGAATCTTCAGGCGATACGGCTTGTTCGCGCCGTCCGAGATCAGATAGATGCCGAACTCGCCCTTCGGATGCTCGACGGCCGCGTAAGCCTCGCCTTCCGGCACGTGAAAACCTTCGGTGAAGAGCTTGAAGTGGTGAATCAGCTCTTCCATGTTCGACTTCATGCCGACGCGCGACGGCGGCGCAACCTTGTGGTTCTCGGTCATCACCGGGCCCGGGTTGTTCCGCAGCCACTCAATACATTGCTTTGCGATGCGCGTGGACTGCCGCATTTCTTCGACGCGCACCAAGTAGCGGTCATAGCAGTCGCCGTTCACGCCGACCGGGATGTCGAAATCGAGACGATCGTACACTTCGTACGGCTGCTTCTTGCGCAAATCCCACTCGATGCCCGAGCCGCGCAGCATTGCGCCAGTCAGGCCAAGCTGCATCGCGCGCTCCGGGCTCACCACGCCGATGCCGACGAGACGCTGTTTCCAGATCCGGTTGTCGGTCAGGAGCGTTTCGTATTCGTCGACACAGGTCGGAAAGCGCGTGAAGAAATCGTCGATGAAGTCGAGCAGCGACCCTTGGCGCGCTTCGTTCATCCTCGACAGCGCCTTCGCGTTATGGATTTTGGACGCCTTGTATTGCGGCATCGCGTCGGGCAGATCGCGGTAGACGCCGCCCGGACGGTAATACGCCGCGTGCATCCGCGCGCCGGACACCGCTTCGTACACGTCCATCAGGTCTTCGCGCTCACGGAATGCATACAGAAACACCGCCATTGCGCCGACGTCGAGCGCGTGCGCGCCGATCCACATCAAGTGGTTCAGCACGCGCGTGATTTCGTCGAACAGCACACGGACGTATTGCGCGCGGATCGGCACGTCGATGCCGAGCAGCTTTTCGATCGCGAGTACATAACCGTGCTCGTTCACCATCATCGACACGTAGTCGAGACGGTCCATGTACGGCACGGATTGAATGAACGTCTTGGTTTCGGCGAGCTTTTCGGTCGCGCGGTGCAGAAGGCCGATGTGCGGATCGGCACGTTGAATCACTTCGCCGTCGAGTTCGAGCACGAGGCGCAGCACGCCGTGCGCTGCCGGGTGCTGCGGGCCGAAGTTGAGCGTGTAGTTTTTGATTTCTGCCATGGCGCCCTCTTAGTGTTTCAGACCGCCATAGCGATCCTCGCGGATCACGCGCGGCGTGATTTCGCGCGGCTCGATCGTCACCGGCTGGTAGACGACGCGTTTCTCTTCCGGGTCGTAACGCATTTCGACGTAACCGGAGACCGGGAAATCCTTGCGGAACGGATGGCCGATAAAGCCGTAATCAGTCAGGATGCGACGCAGGTCCGGGTGGCCTTCGAAGACGATGCCGTACAGGTCGAACGCTTCGCGCTCGTACCAGTTCGCCGAATTCCAGATATCGACAACCGAGGCGACGATCGGCACTTCGTCGTCCGGCGCGAACACGCGCACGCGCAGACGCCAGTTGTTCGAAATTGACAGCAGATGCACCACCGCTGCGAAGCGCGGGCCGTCATAGGCGCCATCGCCGTAGGTTTGATAGTCGACGCCGCACAGATCGATCAGCTGTTCGAAGCCGAGCGTGCGGTCGTCGCGCAGACGCTTCGCGATTTCGAGGTATTCGCTTGCCTTCACGACGATCGTCAGTTCACCGATCGATTCCGTGATGCTCGCAAGGCGGCCGCCAAAAGCCGCCTCGAGGTTCGCTTTGAGGGTCTCGAGTTTGCTTGCCATATTGTGGAGGAAGGCTCAGGCCTTATTGACGGGCGATGGTGTTGGTGCGGCGGATCTTCGCTTGCAGCTGGATCACCCCGTAGACAAGCGCCTCGGCCGTCGGCGGGCAGCCCGGCACGTAGACGTCGACCGGCACGATCCGGTCGCAACCGCGCACCACCGAGTACGAATAGTGATAGTAGCCGCCGCCATTGGCGCACGAGCCCATCGAGATCACCCAGCGCGGCTCGGCCATCTGGTCGTAAACCTTGCGCAGCGCCGGCGCCATCTTGTTGCACAGCGTGCCGGCGACGATCATTACGTCCGACTGACGCGGGCTGGGACGGAATACGACCCCGAAACGGTCAAGGTCGTAACGGGCCGCGCCCGCATGCATCATCTCGACCGCGCAACACGCGAGACCGAACGTCATCGGCCACAGCGAGCCGGTGCGCGTCCAGTTGATCAGCTTGTCAGCCGTGGTGGTGACAAACCCTTCCTTCAAGACCCCTTCAATACTCATTTGCTTTCCACTCCAGACGGGCGGCGGAGAGTGGCCGCCCACGCAAACCGGCGATTAGCCCGTCACTCCCAGTCGAGGCCGCCCTTCTTCCAGATATAGGCAAAGCCCAGCAGGAATTCGAGCAGAAAAATCATCATCGCCAAGAAGCCCGGCCAGCCGACGTCGCGCAGGGCCACACCCCACGGAAACAGGAACGCGGTCTCAAGATCGAAAATGATGAACAGGATTGCAACGAGGTAGTAGCGCACATCGAACTTCATGCGCGCATCTTCGAACGCTTCGAAGCCGCATTCGTACGGCGCGTTCTTTTGATTGTCGGGCTTATTGGGGCCGAGGATCTTACCAATGCTGACCAGCGCTACGCCTAAACCAGTGCCCACGAGGAGGAACAACAAAACGGGGAAATAGGCTGCGAGGTTCAAGACTATCCTCAATTGGTTGGTTCTGAATTCCGCCGGGAGTGTACACCCTAACGGGAAATCACTTCATCCAACTCAGCATCGCAAGGAAGCCGCAAGGCTGGAGCCAGAAGTGACAATGCCAGCCGAAGCGATGCATGCGGCTGGCATTGGATAACTTTGGTGCCGACGGCGAGACTCGAACTCGCACAGCTTTCGCCACTACCCCCTCAAGATAGCGTGTCTACCAATTTCACCACGTCGGCACTGCCTGCAATCCGGGAAAACAACCTATTTAAACCGCGAATCGCTTCAAGACTTAAATTCTAACCTGTCTAAACAGATTGTTCAACGCACAAATTCGTTTCGAACGAAATTTTTATTTCGGCACGTTTTGGCCAGGAGCCGATGCCGGCGACGCGGCAACCGGCACCGAAGCCGCGGCCGGAATCGAAGCAGCTGACGCCACGACGGGCGCCGCCGGCATTTCGCCGAGCACACCAACCGAGGGCTTCGACTTGTACGAACCGAGGTAGGTCAGCGCCAGCGTCGTCACGAAGAAGATTGCCGCGAGAACGGCCGTCGTACGTGACAAGAAGTTCGCCGAACCCGTCGCGCCGAACAAACTGCCCGACGCGCCGCTGCCGAACGCCGCCCCCATATCGGCACCCTTGCCGTGCTGAAGCAGCACGAGGCCGATGACCCCAAGCGCCGACAGCAACTGGACGACGATGATCAACGTTTTCAAATACAGCATTGCGCTCACCTGAGTTTGAGTTAATCGTCCGACACAAATGCGTCAGACGTGTGTCCTGCAATCGCGCCGGCGCAGCAATGCGACGGCGCCCTGTTCAATGCGCAGCCGCGATAGCCGCTTGCGCTGCCTCGCAGATCGCGAGGAAATCCGTGCTCTTCAAAGACGCGCCGCCAATCAGGCCGCCGTCGATGTCTTTTTGGCGGAACAATTCCTCCGCGTTTTCCGGCTTCACGCTGCCGCCGTACAAAAGCGGCACGTCGGCTACCGCGGCGCCCTTCGCCGCGAGACGCCCGCGCAGGAAAGCATGCACTTCCTGCGCCTGCTCCGCCGTTGCGCTGCGGCCCGTGCCGATTGCCCAGACAGGCTCATAAGCGACGACGATGCGAGCCGCTTCGTCTGCCGACAACACCGCGAGCACCGCGTCGAGCTGTGCGCCGACCACCTGCTCCGTCGCACCGGCCTCGCGCTCGTCGAGCGTTTCACCGATACAGACGATCGGCGTCAAACCGGCGTGCAACGCACGCTGCGTTTTCGTCGCCACGAGCTCGGCGCCTTCGCGGTGATACGCGCGGCGCTCCGAGTGCCCGACGATCGCGAGCGTCGCGCCGAATTCCGCGGCCATTTCAGCCGCGACTTCGCCGGTATAGGCGCCGTGCGTGTAAGCGGAAACATCCTGCACGCCATAACCGACACGCGTGCCGTTCAACAAGGTCTGCGCCTGCGCCAGATACGGGGACGGCACGCATACGCCGACTTGCAGACCACCGTGCAGCGCAGCCGCGCCTTGCGCCACGGCCTGCAGCAGCACCGCATTCTCGGCAAGGCGCCCGTGCATCTTCCAGTTACCGACTACCCGCTTCGCTTGCTGTCTCGACATTGTTTCGTTTCGTCCCGGCCCTCTCCGGCCCTCTTTCACGCGGCGTACGCAAAACGCGCAATTTTACTGTGTGCTGGCGGAGCGGGTCAAACCGCCTGCGTCAACCTTGGAGGTTCCAGTCCAGCACGATCTTCCCGATATGCTCGCCGCTCTCCATCAGCGCGTGCGCCTGCGCGGCCTGAGCAGCCGGGAACACACGGTAGATGACCGGTTTGATGCGGCCTTCTTCGAGATGCGGCCACACGTGCTCTTTCAATTGCGCGGCAATCTTCGCCTTGAAGTCGACGGAACGCGGACGCAGCGTCGAGCCCGTCACCGTCAGGCGCCGGCGCAAAATCTCGTTGAAGTTGAGCTCGGACTTCGCACCGCCGAGCAGCGCGATCAGCACGAGCCGCCCGCCGTCCGCAAGCGCAGTCAATTCGCGCGGAACGTAGCTTCCCGCGACCATGTCGAGAATCACGTCGACGCCGCGATCGTTCGTCAGCGACTTCACGACCTCGACAAAATCTTCCGACTTGTAGTTGATCGCGCGATCCGCGCCAAG
>DATGHJ010000369.1:0-2684 GCA_035308085.1 Trinickia sp.
AACGCCGCGCAGCTGGCGAGCGCCGGGCTCTCCGCGTTCTCGCTCGAAGCCGCGCCGCGCACGACGCGCGCGCAAAGCCTCGACGTGCTGTCGTCGCAGGCGAACATCGCCGGCTACAAGGCAGTGCTGGTCGCCGCCGAACGCTATCCGCGCTTCCTGCCGATGCTGATGACCGCTGCGGGCACCGTGAAGGCGGCACGCGTGCTGGTGTTGGGCGCGGGCGTCGCGGGCTTGCAGGCGATCGCGACAGCCAAGCGCCTGGGTGCGGTGATCGAAGCGTCCGACGTGCGTCCAGCGGTGAAAGAGCAGATCGAATCGCTCGGCGCGAAGTTCATCGACGTACCTTACGAAACGCAAGAAGAGCGCGAAGCGGCGGAAGGCGTCGGCGGCTACGCGCGGCCGATGCCGCCGAGCTGGCTCGCGCGGCAGGCCGTGGCGGTCCACGAGCGCGCGAAGCAGGCCGACATCATCATCTCGACCGCGCTGATCCCGGGGCGCCCCGCGCCGACGCTGATCGCCGTCGAAACCGTGCAGGCGATGAAACCGGGCTCGGTGATCGTCGACCTCGCGGCCGGCCGCGGCCCCGAGTTCGAAGGCAGGCACGGGGGCAACTGTCCGCTCACCGAAGCCGATCAGGTGGTGGTGAAGCACGGCGTGACGATCGTCGGCTTCACGAATCTCGCGGCCATGGTCGCGGCCGACGCGTCGTCGCTCTACGCGCGCAATCTGCTCGACTTCCTGAAGCTGATCGTCACGAAGGAAGGCGCGCTCAACATCGATCTCGCGGACGACATCGTCGCGGCCACGCTCGTGGCCCGCGACGGCGAAGTCACGCGCAAGGCTTAAGGGGACGGCGATGGAAGTCATCAATCACACGGTCATCAACCTGATCATCTTCGTGCTGGCGGTGTACGTCGGCTACCACGTCGTCTGGAACGTGACGCCCGCGCTGCATACGCCGCTGATGGCGGTCACCAACGCGATCTCGGCGATCGTGATCGTCGGCGCGATGCTCGCGGCGGGCCTGACGGTCGGCCCCGGCAAGTTCTTCGGCACGGTCGCGGTCGCGCTCGCGGCGGTCAACGTGTTCGGCGGGTTCCTGGTCACCAGGCGAATGCTCGAGATGTTCAAGAAGAAAGAGCCGAAGAAGATCGCTGGTCCGGGCAATGCTAAGGGGGACGCGCAATGAGCATGAACGTCGTTACGCTGTTGTACCTCGTGGCGTCGGTGTGCTTCATCCAGGCGCTCAAGGGGCTGTCGAATCCGAAGAGCGCGCGCGCCGGCAACCTGTTCGGGATGGTCGGGATGGCGATCGCGATCGGCACGACGGTCACGCTCATCATGAAGCAGGCATCCGCGCTGGGCTCGAATCTGGGTCTCGGGCTCGGCCTGCTGTTTGCGGCGCTGGTGGTGGGCGGCGCGGTGGGAGCCTATATCGCGGCGCGCGTCGAGATGACGAAGATGCCGGAGCTCGTCGCGGCCATGCACTCGCTGATCGGTCTCGCGGCCGTGTGCATCGCATACGGGGTGGTGTCGGAGCCGGCTGCGTTCGGCCTCGTCGATCCGAACAATCCGGTGCCGGGCTTCCTGCCCTACGGCAACCGCATCGAGCTCTTCATCGGCACGTTCGTCGGCGCGATCACGTTCTCCGGTTCGGTGATCGCGTTCGGCAAGCTCTCGGGCAAGTACAAGTTCCGCTTGTTCCAGGGCGCGCCGGTGGTCTACCCCGGGCAGCACCTGATCAACCTGATGCTCGCGCTCGGCATGCTCGGCTTCGGCGTGATCTTCTTCCTCACGCAATCGTGGCTGCCGTTCATCATCATGACGCTGATCGCGTTCGCGCTCGGCGTGCTGATCATCATCCCGATCGGCGGTGCGGACATGCCGGTCGTGGTGTCGATGCTGAACTCTTACTCGGGCTGGGCCGCGGCCGGCATCGGCTTCTCGCTGAACAACTCGATGCTGATCGTGGCGGGCTCGCTCGTCGGTTCGTCGGGCGCGATCCTGTCGTACATCATGTGCAAGGCGATGAACCGCTCGTTCTTCAACGTGATTCTCGGCGGCTTCGGCAACGAGGCGGGCGCGGCGGCGGCGGGTGGCTCGGCGGAGCAGCGTCCGGTGAAATCCGGTTCGGCTGACGATGCTTCGTTCATGCTCGGCAACGCTGAAACCGTGGTGATCGTGCCGGGTTATGGGCTGGCGGTGGCGCGTGCGCAGCATGCGTTAAAGGAGCTGACCGACAAGCTGGTCGAGAAGGGCATCGAGGTGAAGTACGCGATTCACCCGGTGGCTGGGCGGATGCCGGGTCACATGAACGTGCTGCTCGCGGAAGCCGAAGTGCCCTACGAGATCGTCCACGAGATGGAGGACATCAACGGCGAGTTCGGCCAGGTCGACGTGGTGCTGGTGCTCGGCGCGAACGACGTGGTGAACCCCGCCGCGAAAAACGATCCAAAGTCGCCTATCGCCGGCATGCCGATTATCGAGGCGTACAAGGCGCGAACGGTTATCGTGAACAAGCGCTCGATGGCAGCCGGCTACGCCGGTCTCGACAACGACCTCTTCTACATGGACAAGACCATGATGGTATTCGGCGACGCGAAGAAGGTGATCGAAGACATGGTCAAGGCCGTCGAGTAGGCATCACGCCGCTGTGCTGCGCTGAGTCAGCGGAGGACTGCGGT
>DATGHJ010000370.1:0-10128 GCA_035308085.1 Trinickia sp.
CGACCGCGGGGCCGGAGAGCCCTTCGTACGTGACGTTCCATTTCAGCGCCTTGGACGACGTATCGAACGTCGCGGTCAGCGCGCCATGGCCATGACTCACCTTCGGCGGCACTTCGCTCGACGGCTCGAGATCCGCCTTGAGCGCAACCGTGTCGGCGTAGGCCGCACCCATCGCTGCCGCCCACAACAGTACGGCCACATTCAGCTTGCGAATAGAAAGCATATTCTCTCCGGAACGTTGAAACCGCCGATGCAACCGTGGGACGACTCGCGCAGTGAGCGGCGGACTTTCATCCTAGTGCAAATGGCGGAATTTCTTCACCTCGTTGAAAACAGACCGTTGCAAATTTCGGACTCGATTCCTTCATGCGCTTTGACTACACTTGTTTCCGCGAGAAGTGACTCCTTCATCGAAGGCAGTCTCCAATGTTTGACGCGGCTTCGGCCGCGTTTTTTTTGCCCTTCGCACTCTGCCCTCCGCGCAGGCCTCACTCGACGCGCTTGCTCAGCAGACCTTCCGAAACATCACGTCGACGACGGTGCCCGGCGCGATCGACGCCCAATCGGCGGGCGCAGGCGAATACGTGCCGACGGACGAACCGTCCACCGCCTGATAACGCGTACCGAGCGCACGCCATTGCTTGTTGCCGCAATCGATCTGGTAGCGCGTGACCGACACCGCCACCGGCGCCGTCGAGCCCGGCAGCGGCGAAGGCGACGTCCAGGTGGTCTTCGCCAGATATTCGATGTAGCCCTGAGGGTTCTTCTCGATGCTATCGGCATCGATCGCGTAGACAAGATCGCTCGCGCTCGACAGGTTGGTCCACTTGGTGGCCTGCGCGTAGCCGATCGCCGCGAGCACCGGCATGATCATCAACAATCGACGGAGCAATTTCATTTCTAGTTCCTGTAGTCGAAAACGCCCAGCTAAGTCGACTTGCTCTTTTTTATACCCGGTTTCAGTTTAGCAGAGGGCATTGACGCCAGAACCTGTGGCTTTGCGCGCACCACGGGCCCGGCGGCCCGTTACGAAAGACGCGACGCCTGCTCCTTGATGCGCTCGAGCATCGCCGTGCAGCTCTCGATGAGCAAACGGCCCGCCGCGCACAGCTCGTCGTGCGGTTTCGTCGCCATATCGTTGCGAAAAGCTTCGAGCACGTCGAGCAGCGGCTGATAGCGCAGCACGCTCGCAGCACCCGCCACGCGATGGTGCCAAAGCCGCAGCTTCTTCACGTCCCCGCTCTCGAAAAGCGGCGGCAGCTTGCACAAATCGTCGCGCAGCGAAGCGACGAACGAATCGAGCAGCGCCTTGACCGTCGATTCGCTGCCCCACAGCTGCCGCATATAGGCGAGATCGTCGGAACCGAACTCGCTGGCGGCGTCCGAAAGCGGAGCAGCCGCGGGCCGAGTTTCCGCGGCGGCGGCGACGTCGAATTCGCCCTCCGCGCCGAACCAGCGATCGAGGTGATCGCGCAGCGTAGCGAGCCGCGTCGGCTTGACGAGGCAGTCGTCCATGCCGGCTTCGCGGCACAAGCGCAGCTCCTCCGGCGCCGTGCTCGCGGTCACCCCCAGAATCGGCAAGCGGGCGACGTTGCCGAAGCGGCCCTCCCGCTCGCGAACCTGCCGCGCCAGCTCGTAGCCGGACAGGTTTGGCATGTGGCAATCGGTGATCAGGAAGCCGTACGGTTGACGCTCGAGCGCCGAGAGCGCCTCGGCGCCGTCTTCCACCACGTCGCACGCAAAGCCGAGCAGCTCCAGCTGATGGCGGATCAACTCCTGATTCACCGGATGATCTTCCGCCACCAGCACAAGACGGCCGCTCGCGGTCGCCCTGTCGCGGTCAAGCGGCGCGCGGCGCTCGTCGAGAGGGACGCCCTTCGCTGCCGGCCGAGCGGCGTCGGAAAGCGCCGCGACGCAGGCGGCGCCCAGACCGTGCCAGGAAATCGGGTTGACGCTCACGCGGATGTCGTTTTCGAGCACGCGATAACCCGTCGCCTTTTTCTTCTCCGTCACGTGGATGATGCGGGGCTTGCCGCGCCCGAGCCGTTGCACGTCGAAATCGTCGCGCACGAAGATCAGGTCGACCTCGGCCATCTTGGCCGGGTCGTCCAGTTCCGCGCTGCCCGGCGAAATGCACCGCAGATCCATGCCGAGCGCCTGGCCGAAATGCACGAGCGCGCGCGCAATTCGGAAATCGTCGATGGCGACGATCCCGCGCTTGCCGCGCAGACTCCCGTTCGCGTAGTTCAGCTGCACGACCGGCATCACGAGCCGCACCATCATCTTGGTGCCCGCACCGGGCGTGCTGTGCAGGGTGAGCGTGCCGCCCATCAGGTCGATGAGCTTGCGGCAAATCGCGAGGCCCAGACCGGTGCCGCCGAAGCGCCGCGTCGTCGACGATTCCGCCTGCACGAACGGCTCGAACAGGCGCGTCTGGACGTCCGGGGCGATCCCGATGCCGGTATCCTCGACCGACATGCCGATGCTCTGCTCCTCCTCGTTCTGCGCGACGACGGCCACGTGCACCGACACCTCACCCATCGGCGTGAACTTGATCGCGTTGCTGAGCAGGTTGAAGAGGATCTGCCGCAGCCGCACGCTATCGCCGCGCAGCGTCGCCGCGACTTCCGGCTCGACGTCGACGCGCACGCGCAGGCCCTTTTCATGCGCGCGCCCCGCCAGGAGGCCGACGGCGCCGTCGACCAGCTCGCGCATGTCGATCGGCTCGGCCTCGATCGTGAGCGCGCCGGCCTCGATCTTCGAGTAGTCGAGCAGGTCGTCGAGAATTTGCAGCAGCGCGCCAGCCGAATCGTGAATCATGCCGAGCATCTGCTGCTGATCGACGTTGAGCGGCGTGGTCTCCAGCACCTCGACGAGACCCAGCACGCCGTTCATCGGCGTGCGGACTTCGTGACTCATCATCGCGAGGAAGTCATCCTTGGCCTTCGATGCCGCTTCGGCCATGTCGCGCGCGCGCGCGAGCTCGTCGGTGCGCGCGCGCTCGGCACTCGCGTCGGCCCAATAGCCGCTCCACACGACACTGCCGTTCGGCTCCTTGCGCGGCACGAGCTCGGCCCTGACCCAGCGCGCCGCCACGTCGCCGCTGCGGCGGAATTCGGCCAGGATCGGCTCGCCGGTCACTGCCGACAGTTCGAGCTCCGCCTGGATGCGCGCGCGGTCTTCGTCGCAGACGAGCGTGAACGAGCCGTCCTCGAACAGCGCCGTGTCTTCGCCGCTCAGCAAGTGCAGCGTGTCCCCGCCGACATAGGGCAACGAGTACTCGCCGTTCGCGTTGCGCCGCAACTGGAACACGACGGCCGGCAGCGAGCGCGTGACATCGAACAGGCGCCGCTCGGTATCGCGGGCGCGGCGCTCGGCGCGGCGGATTTCCGTGATGTCGACCATCGTGCAGATGACACCCGGCCCGTCCCCGTCGAGGCCCGCACAGGCGCCGACCCAGAACAGGCCGTGTCGCAGGTCGCCCGCGCGGTTCGTGAAATCGAGTTCGATGCTGCGCAGCGTGCCCATACGCAGCGCTTCGGCCGTGAGACGGTCGAGCGTTTCGCTATGCTGACGACCCCATGCGCACGCCTCGGCGCCGGTGCGCCCGATCACTTCGTTGCGATCGACGCCGAGCGCCAACTCGAATGCCCGGTTGACCGCGATGTAGCGGTTCTTGGAATCCTTCGCGATCAGCGGATACGGCACCATCTCCATCATGGTTTGCTGAAAATTCAATTGCGACTCGAGCTGGCGCTCGGTCTGCTCGCGCCGCCGCACCTCGCGCTGCAGCAGTGCGTACGCGCGCAGCGTCACGAACAGTGCGACGCCGATCCCGATCAAGAGCGGCAACAGCCGCAGCGACGTCACCTTCGCCGCGTGATCGTGCGCCGCATCACCCTGCCATTTCTGGCGAATGCGCAGCTTCTCGGCCTGAGGCATCACGCGCAGCGCACGGTCGATGAGCGCCGCCAGCCGCCCGAGGTCCGGGCTGAGCGCAAAGGCGATCTGGTCAATCGACTCGACGGCGCCGACAATCTTCAGGGTTCCTGCGTATTGATGCTGAATCGCGGCGTCGATCGTCGCGACGTTGTCGACATAGGCGTCGGCTTCGCCGTCGGCTACCTTGCGCAGCGCGGCCTCGACAGTGGGCACCACGATCACGGACGCCTGCGGCGCAGACCGCAAGAGCTGCTCTGGACCGACCAGACGCCCGGTCACGACGATGCGGCGAGCCGCGAAATCCGCGAGGCTTTGGGCGGGCGGCTCGTCGTATCGGGCGGCGACTACGATCGGATAGCTTTCGTAGGCGTCGGTGAATTGCGCGCCGGGCAGGCGCGGATCGCCTGCGGTCGCGGTCGCGAGCAACGCGACGTTGCCGCGCTCGAACGAGTCGAGCGCGGCAGCCCAGTCGGCGTCCGGCGAGCGGCGAAACGACACGCCGAGCGTGCGGCTCAGGTAGTCGAGGTAGTCGGACGCGATGCCGCTCGGCCGGCCATCCTGGTCGATGTAGCTGAACGGCGCCCAGGACGCGTCGAACCCGATCGTGATGACCGGGAGCGCGCGCAGATAGGCTTGCTCCCGCGCGTCGAGCCCCAGAGCCGCCCCCGGCTCGCCGCGGCGGGCGTCGATCGTAGAGCCGATCCAGCGCGCGCGGATCGCGCCCTCGTCGACGGGACGCAGGCGGGCAAGCGCGGCGTCGATCTGGTTGCGCAACACCACCCGGCTGCGCGGCATGGCGAAACGCAACTCGTCCATCCGGTCCGCTTCTTCGAACGCGATGCGCAAGTTGCCGAAATTGCCGGCTGCCAGCGCATACCGCACGGCCGGCGCAAAGCCGAAATAGGCGTCGGCACTACCGTCCGAGACGGCGCTCAGCGCGGTCGGCGTATCCGGCCGCACCACGATTTGCGCACGCGGGTAGCGGTCGATCAACTGCCGCTCCAGGGAAAATCCCTTTTCCACCGCGAGTCGCGCGTAGCCCACGCGCGTCGAGTCCAACGAAGCGTTGTCGCTCGTTCGGGTCACGACGGCTGTCGCGCCGCGAAAATACGGCGCCGAAAACGTTAGGCAGCGCTCGCGCTCGGGCGTGCGCGCAACGCTTGGAACGATGTCGACCTGGCCCTCGCACGCCGCCTTCAGCAACGATGGCATGTCAGGGAACGTCTTGACGTCGAGCGCGACGTTATCGGGCAGCGTGAGATGAAGATAGTCGATGCTGAGGCCGGCGGCCTTGCCGTCCACCAAACCGTCGAACGGCGCCCAGCCGCCGGCGAGCATGCCGACCGTCAGCTTCACCGGGGGCGGCGGCAACACCGCGGCCGAACTGGCCGGCGCGGACATCGCCGGCCGAGCCGGACCGATAGTGGCTAATGCGGCAAATGCGGCAGGTGCGGCAAGGAGAAGAACCAGCGCGAATGCGCATTGCAGATTGGACTTCCAGCCCGCAATGAAGCGCTTTTTGACCAACATCGCGATACTCATCTGGCCACGCTTACCGACCCGCCGTGCGCTGCCGCTGATCTGGCGCACCGGCCGTGCGCGACCCGCGTTGAACAAGCGGGAACAACAAGCCGGCGAGGATTGCGGCGGCCATCGGCGCCGCCCAGAAAAGCCAGAGTTGATCGAGTGCCCAGCCGCCCACGAGCAGCGCCGGCCCGGTCGAACGCGCGGGATTGGCCGCGCCGTTCGTGACGGGCAGCGAAACCAGGTAGATCAATGCGATGCACGTTCCGATCGTCGGCGGTCCGATGACGCGGGACACGCGCCGCCCCGATACGAGCAGATTGACCGTGACGAGCGCGAACGACATCGCAAACTCGAGCGCGGCAGCGGCATGCAAGCGATAGTCGAACGGAGAGTGGTCGCCGTACCCGTTGACGCCGAACTCCGCGGCGGCGAGATTGAAGCCCGGCCGGCCACCGGCGATGTAGGCGAGCAGCCATGCGCCAAACGTTGCGCCAACGACCTGCGCCGCGAGATACGGCACGAGTTCGCGAATCGAAAACCGCTGCGCGACCGCAAAACCAACCGTCACCGCAGGGTTCATGTGTGCACCGGACACCGGCCAAATGGCGTATGCCATCGCCGTGAAACTGAGCCCGAAGGCAAGCGACACGCCAAGGAGACCTAAACCTTGAGCGCAGAAATTGGCGGACAGCACCATGCTGCCGCAGCCAATGAACACCACCCACGCCGTTCCCGCGGCTTCGGCCATTAGCCGTCTTCTTAGCCTCGACATCTCACCTCCATCGCCCGTCGCGCCGTGGGGGCCGCCCAACGTCGATCTCGGCGTATCCGATTTCTGCGCCATCCGGATCGCGGAGTGCCGCCTTCCAGCGGCTTGTACCGATTCGTGCGCCATCGGCTAGTGTCGGGCGAAGGCGACGAAAATCTAATCAGACGATTCCTAAAACATCTAGGCCGAACTAGGTCAGCCCGATTTGACGGGCATATTCGATCAGCTGCGCCTCGGTATCGAGACCGAGCTTGCGCATCGTGCTGCGCTTTTGTGTGCTGATCGTCTTCCCGCTGCGCCCAAGGCTCTTGGCGATTTGATGGATTGCCATGCCTTTTGCATAAAGCTGAAAGACCTCCCATTCCCGGCGGCTCAAGACACCGGCTCGGGATGCCGGAAAGCCATCCGTCGTGCGGACCGTCTCGATGACATGACGGGACAAATACGGCTGTCCCGTGCCGATCGATTCGATCGCCAAGATCAGCGAATCGGCGGCATCTCGCTTGTCGACAATTGCCGACACCCCCATTTGCAGCAAACCAATCAGCGTTTGACTGTGACTGATCATCGTGAGGACGACGACGTACGGCTGCGAGCCTTGGCGCAGCACCTTGCGCAGCAGCGAAATGGCGTTGCTTTCGCCATTCAGGCCCGGCATGCCGATGTCGGTGACGATGACGTCGCACGGATGGACATCCAGACACTCGGCAAGCGACTGAGCATCCCGCGCTTGCCCGACCACGGCGAATCTGGGTACGGACGACAAGAGACCGGTCATTCCAAGACAAACGCTCGGATGGTCATCTGCAACGATGATTCGGATAGGGTTCGCCATCTTGTCTTTGCTCTTGTTGGTTGCCCCCGCCCTTTCGTGTCCTCTGCGGGTCTTCCGGCACTTTGCTTACCTCGGCTGCTCTCGATCAGCCATTGTTGGCTTTGAAACGCCGACCCGGGTACCGCGGAGCCTCTTCTGCGACGCTACGTGGAACGCTCCTCTGCGACGAGACCATGCTCGATCGCAAAACGATATAGGTCGACATCGCTTTGCAAATCGAGCTTTTTCATTGCCGTGCACTTCTGCGCGCTAATCGTCTTCACGCTGCGGCCGGTTTGCCTCGCGATTTCCGTGATACCGAGTCCCGATGCGTAAAAGGTAAATACCTCGAGCTCTCGCTTCGACAACAGTTGACGCACGCGCTCGAGCCTTTGCGCGAGCTTCGCATCGGCAAGCAACGCTCGGATGGTGGGACCGAGATAGAACTCGCGCGCGAGCGCCGCGACTACCGCGACATGCATGAGATCGATACGGTCGCGCTTGCTTAGGATGGCATTGGCGCCGAGCGAGATGGCTTCGCGTAGCACATCGACGTCCGTCGACATCGTAAGTATGACCAGCGCCAGATTCGGATAGCTCGCCTTGAAAAGCCGAATGATTTCGAGGCCGTCGCCCTGCGTGCCGCCGGGCATGAACAAGTCGGTCACGACGACATCGCATTCGAGCTGGCTGAGCTCGTTGAAGAGCCCCATCGAATCGATCGCGCGACCGACAATCTGCAAGTCAGGCAGTGACGCGACGAGATTTTCAATCGCCAGCAGCACCAACGGGTGATCATCCGCAATGATCATTCTAATCGGCACTGAGGTGTCGATAACTTTCATCTATTTTGCCTCCGCCTATGCCCATCCCGGCGAATATTCTTGGAGATCTGGGTAATCAAGCGAGCATCAAACATTTTTTAGCACTCCGACATAGGAATGCTCTGAAAAGACGGAATATTGAGTAGGGGATTCCTTACCGTCGACATATATCTTGACTCTGCTCAAATCAAACCGTGCGCGTGAGCGAACGCAAAGAGCCCAGGATCATTGTGGATACCGAGCTTGACCATGGCATCGCGCTTCTGGCGGCTTACAGTGCGAACGTCCCGGTCTAGCTTGCATGCGATTTCGGTTAGCGAATGGCCACCCGCGAACAGTTGCACGACTTCCGTTTCGCGCGGAGAGAGACGGGCTGACTTGAACGCTTGCGCACCTGCGTCGGAAAGCACGCCAACAATCGCGTCGCCGACATGCGCCTCGCCTTGGGCCGCCAGGCGAACGGCAACGGCCACGTCCTCCATCGACTCCACTTTGTTGACGACGCTGATAGCGTGATCCGTCACGATAGCGCGCAGGATCGCGCCGTTCGTCAGGCTGGTCAGCACGACGACGCCTAGTTGAGGCCATTCGCGGCGAATGCGGCGTATAAGTTGCAAGCCGTCTTCGTGAGTGCCGTCGGGGTCGGGCATGGCGAGGTCCGTGACGAGCACGTTGCACTGCGTGGAATGCAGCATGTCGAGCAATTCGCTCGGCGTGCTTGAGGTTCCAACCACCTTGATGTCCGCGTCTCGTTCGAGAGCCGCGCTAATGCCAAGCAGTACAAATGGATGATCGTCGGCCAGGATGACGCGAATGTTCACGGTGGGGCCCTCTGGGGTGATCCGCGCGTTCGCGCGACGCGTTATGCATAGGACAAGCACGCTATCGCGCGTGCGCCACAACTCGTCGATAAAACCACGTCGAAATGCGACCGAAAATAGGATGTTTCTGAATCAGCGCAGAGAGTTGCGCGAGCGCGTCGATAGGGTCGACGAGATATGCCGCTTGGAGGGAGGTGTGCGGGCTAGCGTAATCCGGCAGGATCGCTTGCGGAGGTGTCGAGCTGGAAGTCCTTTGCGCGCAGGCTGACTTTCGACGCGTAGGCTTTCGAACCGCCGTAGCTTTTCAGCGCGGCGCCGACATCGCCCTGTGCCGACTGGAGGTAGCCGTGCAGAATCGCGGAGCCTGCTTCGATATTGTCTTCAGGCGCGGTCAAATCGAGATTCTTCACGAGCCGCTTGTGCGCCGCCGGCACGACCTGCATGAGCCCGGTCGCGCCGTGCAAGCCCTTGGCCTTTTCCTTGAAGCGCGATTCGATCGAAATGATCGCGAGCACCAGAGCGGGCGGCAACGAATATTTCGATGCCGACGACATCACCGCGGCCGAAATCTGCTCCGCCTTGGCTCGCGCGAGACCAAACTTCTGCGTGAGCATTTCCGATATCGCGTGGATCTGCGGAGCCGTCGATGCGCTCGCCGCATCCGGCGCGCTCGCCATGACCGACACATCGCTCGCCAGCGCGTCTACCTGGGCCCGATCCTGCGCAACCGCGCACTGCATCAGGCCCAGCGAAACGACTAGCAAGCAAAGAAGTCGGCTCATGGCGGAAAAGGGAAACGGGTGCCGCATTATAGCGGCTTTTGTCAGGGGAAAGTCCAGGCGCCAGGAGGGCGTGCCAAGCGGCGGGCGGACGCCTCACGGCTGTTCGCACGCGACCAGGCGCGCAATTTGCGGCTCGACTCCCACGGGAAGGCAAACCGCCTCTATCGGGAGCGGCAGCCAGACTTTAGCGGCGTCCTACCCGTATTCAAGAAATCGCCGCACAGGAGGAAAAATCGTGAACAGATTGATCGTTTTGGTGCTGCTGAGCTGCACCGCATGGCTGACCGCGTGTAACACCGTGGCCGGCGCCGGCCAGGACATTTCGAATGGCGGGCACGCCATCACCAACAGCGCGGAGAAAGCCCAATCGCAATAGCGCGAGAGGCGTGGGCGCGGCAGCTGCGGCGTGAAGGGACGAGAGGTCCGTGAGCGCCAAGCCGGATGAAAAAAGCCCGCGACTGCGGGCTTTTTGCTCAAGCGACGAATATCGTCCGCCAGACGGGGTTCCGCCTAGAACGGAATATCGTCGTCCATCTCGTCGAACCCGCCGCCTGCCGGCGCGCTCGGGCGGCTCGAACCGCTCGAACCGCCGCCGCCGCCGCCACTGCGCGCCACACCGCCGCCAGCCACGCGGCCACCGCCGCGCTCG
>DATGHJ010000371.1:0-4023 GCA_035308085.1 Trinickia sp.
CACGCCTCGTTGCCTCGAAGTTTGTCCCTTCGCTTATTGCTTCGCTTATTTCTTCGTATTCCCGACCATCTCCTGCGGCTTCACCCACTCGTCGAACTGCTGCTCGGTGACATAGCCGAGCGCGAGCGCTGACGCCTTCAGCGTCGTGCCTTCCTTATGCGCTTTCTTCGCAATCTGCGCGGCCTTGTCGTAGCCGATGTGCGGATTGAGCGCCGTCACCAGCATCAGCGATTCATTGAGCAGCGTGTCGATCCGGTCACGATTCGGCTCGATCCCGACCGCGCAGTTGTCGTTGAAGCTATGCGCGCCGTCGGCGATCAGGCGAATCGATTGCAGGACGTTGTGCGCAATCATCGGGCGAAACACGTTCAGCTCGAAGTTGCCGCTCGCGCCGCCCAAGTTGATCGCGACGTCGTTGCCGAACACCTGGCAGCACAGCATGGTCATTGCCTCGGATTGGGTCGGGTTGACCTTGCCCGGCATGATCGAGCTGCCCGGCTCGTTTTCCGGAATCGACAGTTCGCCGAGGCCGCAGCGCGGGCCGCTCGAGAGCCAGCGGATGTCGTTGGCGATCTTCATGAGGCTCGCCGCGACGGTCTTCAATGCGCCGTGCGCGAACACGAGCGCATCGGCGGCGGCCATCACCTCGAACTTGTTCGGCGCGGTGACGAACGGCAGGCCGGTCAGCTTGCCGATCGTCTGGGCGACGTTGTGCGCGAACTGCGGATGCGCGTTGAGCCCCGTGCCGACCGCCGTGCCGCCCTGCGCCAGCTCATAGAGATGGGGCAGCGCCGATTCGACGTGCTTGATGCCCTGATCGAGCTGCGCGACGTAGCCCGAAAACTCCTGGCCGAGCGTGAGCGGCGTTGCGTCCTGCAGGTGCGTGCGGCCGATCTTCACGATGCCGGCGAAGGCCTGCGCCTTGGCGTCGAGCGTCGCGCGCAGCGTCTTCAGCGCGGGCACGAGATGCTTGACGATGCCGTACGCCACCGCCACGTGCATCGCGGTCGGAAACACGTCGTTCGACGACTGGCCGCGGTTCACGTCGTCGTTCGGATGCACCTTGCGCGCCTCGCCGCGCTCGCCGCCCATCAACTCGCTCGCGCGGTTCGCGATCACCTCGTTCAGATTCATGTTGGTCTGCGTGCCGGAACCCGTCTGCCAGACCGCGAGCGGGAATTCGCCCGGATGCTTGCCGTCGATGACTTCGTCGGCCGCCTGCATGATCGCGCGCGCTTTGTCCTCGGGCAGCACGCCTAGGCCGAGATTCACCTCGGCCGCCGCGCGCTTGATGATCGCCAGCGCGTTGATGAGCTCGGGCGACTGCTTTTCCGTCGAGATCTTGAAGTTCTGCAGCGAACGCTGCGTCTGCGCGCCCCAGAGGTGCGCGTTCGGCACGGCGATTTCGCCGAAGGTGTCGCGTTCCATGCGTACGTCGTCGGTCATGTTCAGCTCCAATTGACAGAGGGTTCGGATTCGGCGCGCTGTCCGGCAAGCGTCACAGCTCCGAATCGACAGGCAACAACAAGAATAGACCCGTGAGCACGTTCCGGTAGAGGCCGGCTTCCGGGTCGAGTGTCCAAGTCTTCAGATAGGGACCGTTGGAGCCGGGTTCCTCGCTCATCCACACGATGCGCGACGTGGACCCGGCGAGCCCGTGCAGCTGGGCCCTTTCGGCGGGCGTCGCGAGCCGCAGCCGGTAGCTTGCGGTGAGCGTGGTCGCCTGGTCGAACAGTTGCGCGACTTGGCTTGCGAGCGGCGGGCTGTGGATGAAGAGCGCGAGCTCGGTGTTCAGGTGCGCCGAGCGCGGATCGAGATTCATCGAGCCGATCACGAGCGTGCTGCGGTCGATCACGTAGACCTTCGCGTGCAGGGCCGTGCGCGATTCGGAGCCTGTAAGGCTCTCGTGTTCTTCGTGTTCTTCGCGTTCTTCGTGTGCTTCGTGTGCCTCGTGCCCCTCGTGTGTTTCATGGACCGGCTTGTACTCGTACAGCTCGACGCCGTTTTCTAGCAGCAGCACGCGGTACGGGCTGTATCCGGCCTGCACGGAAATCGCGTCGGTGGACGCCATCGAATTGGTCAGCACCGCCACGCGCACGCCGCGCTTCGTCAGCTCGCCGAGCAGCTTGACGCCGCCTTCGTGCGGCACGAAGTAGGGCGACAGGATCAGCACCTCGCGCTGCGCGGTCTGCAGCGTCTCGACGAGCGCGTGCATCGGCGGGCTTCGATAGGCGTCGCTCGGCGCCGTGATCTTGCTCGGCGAGTCGCCGCGAAATTCCGCTTGCGCCCACGTGAGATCCAACTGCTGCTGCGCGATGCGCTCGGCGAGCGGCGTTTTGTCGAGCGGTTTGGCGTCGTAGGCGTCGGCGTTATCGCGCCAATGGGCGCGCAGGGCGTCGCGCGTTGCGTCGAGATCCACCGTTTCGAAGTGCTGCTTGTTCAGTGCGGAGAGCGGGTAGGAATCCGAACTGTTCCAGAACGTGTCGAAGCTCGCCGAGATAGCGTGCGTGACCGGCCCGGCCGCGAACACGTCGAGATCGCGAAACTCGAGTGTCGGGCTCACGCCGAAGTACCCGTCGCTCAGATTGCGGCCGCCGACGACCGCGATCTGGTTGTCCGCGATCATCGCCTTGTTGTGCATGCGGCGCGTGAAATGATCGATTTTCGTGAAGATGTTCTCGGTGCGCTCGAACATCCCCTGCTGCGCGCTGCCGAACGGGTTGAACACGCGCACCTCGATGTTCGGATGGGTGTTGAGCGCGGCCATCGTGTTGTCGATGTCCTTGAAGTTCAGGTCGTCGACGAGGAGCCGCACATGCACGCCGCGGTCGGCGGCATGGAGCGCGGCGGCGAGCATCAGCTTGCCGGTGACGTCTTCGTCGGCGATGTAGTACTGCATGTCGAGCGTTTTCGTCGCGGCGCGCGCGAGCGCCACGCGCATCTGCAGCGCTTCGGCACCGCGCGGCAGCAGCACGAAGCCCGATTCGCCCGGATGTTCCTGTTCCAGCGGAGCGAGCGCTTCGGAGAGCGGCGTGTCCGCCGACGCGGGGAGCGCGTGTGTGACGGGGCGATCGAGGGCGTTGGCGGGAGGCCGCGTCGCGCAGGAGGCGATCAGCGTGGCCAGGACGAGGAGGGCCGTGTATCGAATCGCACGCGAGGCCGCTTGACGCGTCCGGAAAAGACGCGTGATCGTGTCTTGCGCGTCTTGGCGCGCAGGGTTGCCCGGCCGCCGAAGTTCGATCACGGTGCGTCGCTCTCCCATCGATGCGTTTCTTCTTCAGACGGGACGCTCGATGAGCGGTCCGCCTATAAAGAGGCATTTTAGGAGAAATCGCTTGATGAAGCCGTCAGCCCGACAGCAGGTCGGCGCGCGGCGTGCCCGGCAACGGCAGCGCGCGAGGAAAAAATGGAAGAGCAAAAAAGAAGGCCCGCCAGCAGCGCGGGCCAAACACCCTGTCAGAGGAGTCGATTCCATCGTACGCGGCGCCGTGCCGCGCGCCAACCAACAAAGGATGCTTTGCTTATGCCTGGACGGTGTCCATCAGATGCTGGCTCTTCTTATGAAAGCGCAGCGTGAGCAGCACGGCGACGCTCGCGAGCCCGGCCGCCAGCCCCCACCACAGGCCGCGCGCGCCGAGGCCGAAGTGGAACGCGAGCGTATAGCCGGTCGGGAAGCCGACGCCCCAATAGCCGAACGCCGCCGCGATCATCGGGATGCGCGTGTCCTTGAGGCCGCGCAAGCACCCTGCGGCGACCGTCTGCATGCCGTCGACGATCTGAAATACGGCCGCCACGCCGAGCAGCGTTGCGGCGAGCGCGACGGTCGGCGCCTCGGACGGATTGTCGAGACGCAGATAGAGCCCGACGATCCAATGCGGCGCGAGAATCAGCACGAGGCCCGACAGCGACATGAATCCGACACCGAGCCCGAGCGCGACGAAGCCCGCGTGCCGCGCCGCGAGCGGCTGCCCGGCACCGGCCCAGTAGCCGACGCGCACGTTCGCGGCCTGGCCGATCGAAAGC